>JALLOM010000466.1 GCA_027717865.1 Acidobacteria bacterium AH-259-O06
CGGACGTGGCGAAGCACCTTAAAAAAACACAGAGCTTTGTCTCAAAATCCGAATCAGGAGAGCGGCAGGTGGATCCAGTTGAACTCGGACACCTGGCCAAGGTCTACGGGAAGCCTCTTAATACTTCCTGTGCCCCCTGTCCTTGCCCTTCCGTGCGGTCAATAGCACACCGTCTTGTTAAGATAATAATCATGGACCAGGAAACGGTGAACTCCCGGAATAGCACCGGTGATCAGAGAAAAGTGCGGGTTGAGACTTGGCTTACACCTGGCCTGCGCAGTTGGCTCAAAACGCTTGCAATTATGGAAGATAGATCGATGTCTAGCGTCTTGCGAAAGGCACTGAGAGCCTATATTGAACAGGTGGTCAAAAAGCAAGAAGCAATCACGAAGGCGGTCATCGGTGGTCAACCGGGTAGTTCCAAGGTCTGACCTAGAACTTCCCTTTGTGCTGCGAGGAGAGAGCGACTTTTTTTACAAAAAAATCGTGTCCTCATCGAGTGATCCACACGCAATCCTCCTATTATCAAATAGTTAAGTCGTCTCCTCTATCCCCTTCCACTGGGCTTTCAACACCTCGATAAGAGAGCTAAGTGCTTCCTTTTTAGTCACATAACCCTTACTACCCGTATTTTACCCCCTATCCCCTTCCCCGTAGGCTGAAAAGACCGTGCACCTTAAGGTAATTCCTCACCCCTGGGGCCGGATGGTGAAGCCGTATATCTTCCGCCAATACTTCGATGCCCACACTACGACGGCACCATCCCCTTGCGTCGTTCCAATTCAACAGTTACAAAGGCTCTAAGTAGCTTCAGCTCCTTTCGCCTCCATGCTCTGAGGAAGGACTCCAGTCGTCTATAATTAGTTGGATAAACATTACCCTCTAACTCTCCTGGCGGCTTATAAAATCCATGCACTTTTAGATAGTTTCTAACCCCGTGAGGCTGGATTGTGACGCCCATAAGCATCTGGTGAACCCTCGAAATCTCTCTGGGACTTGCTCGGAGAACCACATGCAAATGGAATAGCGTGTCACGGGTGAAAACGAACTTCTTGCGCGGGTGCCGTTTTTCCGGGTGGGCTGGGATTTTCCAAGCCATTCTGCGAGGTAGTATAGCAGCGAGAGGTGAATTTTAGGTGAACATTTGTTCGAAGGTGAGGACGTAAGGCCGGAACGCCGACAAGGTGGATCTGTCCAGAAAACGTTATATTTATTTCCGGTAGAGCTCGCCCTTGTAAGCTGGATTACGGAAAATGTAATTCAATGTTGGCTGGGCCCAGTCCTTCCCATGCTTGCCCTTAATTCCTCTCTTCTGCAGATGTGCGCAAATTCGTGTCAGCGACCACTTGTCCGCGAGGAACCTCTCGACCATCCACAAGTAAAGTTTCTTCTCTTCTGGGTGAAAGGTCCATCGGTTGCTCGTCTTGTCGTACTGGTATCCGAAGGGCGGTCTACCAGAAGTCCATTTACCTTTTTTTAGTCCTTCTCTTTTACCTCGTTTCATTTTCCTGGCGATTCTCTTTTTTCTTTCCTTTGCAATCCACATCTTGATCCAGGCAAGAAGCTCATCGGGCGGTCTTTTCAGGTCCAAGACCCCTTCAGGTGGTGAAATGATCCGGATATTGTTCTCCATGAGAATCCGTTGAATTTTGCCCACTTCTTCGGGATTCTCAGACCGCGTGATGCGATTGTGCTCAATAACGAGAATGGCATCGAACTTCCGTTTCACACAGTCATTTAGGAGTTCCTTAAATGCAGGCCTTCCCTCAATCGTCGAACCAGAGAATCCGTCATCCTGGTAAATTTGATAAACCGCGTAGTCATAGCGCTGGGCGTAGGCAGTCAACTGGAAACCTGACTGTCAATTGTTCTTTTTTCTCGTTGAATGTCGCTTGAAACCCGACAATAGATTGCTATCGTCTTGATATCGTTATTTGTTTGTTTCATTGACTGATCCTCCCGAAGAGTAGTTTTGCGTTGGCATTTCGGCCCTGAGACTAGCCTTTTATGCCCAACCCTGATTTAGATTCAACGACGCGCCCGAGAAATCCTGGTGGGGTATGTGTTCGAGCCGCTACTCCAAGGGGGTAACAGGCAGGGTTGTGAACTGCCCTGCTTCGGGACCCAGTTCCAAAGCAGTGGCCGCAATCTTTCCATCGCTCGCTTGAACCACCAGGGTGCCTTCGAAATCAGAAGTGTCGGCCTCCGTAAACAACTGGTCTATGAACTGGGCCAGATGTCCCCCCGACCCGAGGGGAAGTCT
>JALLOM010000467.1 GCA_027717865.1 Acidobacteria bacterium AH-259-O06
CGGAGCAGTGGGTTTCCGAAATAGAAACGAAACCTTGTTCCCGAGCTTCCAAAGCGCTCAAAAAGGGAGGGAGAGCGGTAACCATTTCCAGCGTGCACGCGCACCTTCGTGCCCGAGTCGGCGAAAAAGTATGCCAGCGATACATCTCCATTGTACGTCGCTGGGATCTCGAGGTCTGTTACTGAGGCAAACGGATTGTCTGTACTCTCACTAAACCTTGGGGCATCGAGTCCGTAGCGCTGAGCTTGGAACGCCAGGTGGAGATGCAATCGTTTGCGAAGTAGCCGAGTCTGGTTCTGGACAGAGAAAGCGAGAGACCGTTGGACCGCTTGCGTGGCTAATCCGAAAGCAGTTTGATCGAGTGCTACACGCTCAAAATCGAAACCGATATTGGTCGAATTCGCGCTGCCCACGGATAAGCTGTTGCGCCAGAATACCTCATGGATCGTCCCGCGGAAGCTATTGGGAACAGTAGTGGGCGGATCTTGAAATCCCAATTCCAGCGCGCGCGCAGAAACAGCTGGACCGTCGTCGAAGCGTCGCCGGGTTTGGAGACCCTGGTATCCCACGGTGTAACTCCATACACGGTTCACCTGATTGGTCAGCCGAACCGCGCCATTGAAGAATCGATTGCGTTGGTGACTGTCCGGGTCATCAAACTGCGAGTAGAAATTAGCGTCCCGTCTTGGAAATGGAATCGCTTTACGCACGAATTGGCCTGGCGACAGAGGAGGCAGATTGGCTAAGGGTGAGGGGCTCTGGTTCAGGAACAGAAAGGAATCTGTAACGTGAAACCGAGCGAAGAGCCGGACTCTGGGGCTTGGAGTATAAATGATTCGCACCTTCCCGCTGTTGTTTCGATAAGTGTCATGGTCATCCAGCCCACGGGTGTAGTTGATGTGGTCAGCATGGAGCGAGTAGGAGAGACGCTTGCTGTGGGTTTGGCCAGAAAAGCCTCCACTGCCTTGTGCTAGGCCCAACGAGCCTCCTTGGAAAGAAAAAGAGCCAGCTAGGGGTTGGGTCGGTTCCCGAGAAACCACATTGATAATGCCCCCAATAGCGTTGCTCCCATACAGTGTTGAACCCGCGCCGCGCAGAACCTCAATTCGCCCGGCGTCTTTTACCAGCAAATCGGAAAGGAAGGGTCTGGCTGAACCCTGTATGTCGGAGGCATCGCGAAACCGCAGTCCATCAAGCAGGATCGCAGTGTCCTGGTTTCGGAGGCCTCGAAAACGGTAGCTGGTAAGTGTACCCGGACCACCTAGCTGCTGAATTTGCAGGGAGGGCATTTGCCGCAATGCTTCGGTGAGGGAAACGACATCCCGATCAGCAAGCTCTTCGGCGCTTACTAGCGACACAGCTTTGGAGATTTCAGTGGCAAGCTCCGGTCGTTCTGCGGCGATCACCAGCACATGTTGATTAAGCCCTACAATCTCTAAAGTAAGCTTGACGGTTTCGGCGCGGTCGCTCAGAAAAATCCGCTGGCTTTGCTTCTGGAAACCGTTCTTTTTGCATTCCAGGATATACGTGCCCGCAAGCAGGCTCGGAAACTCAAAGCCACCATCTCTGCCGCTCTGGGTCTTATCCAACAGCGAGGTGGAATTGTAGAGGCTCAGTATCGCATCCGGGACAGCACTGCCAGTTTGGTCCAACACAGTGCCGGAAATTGACAAGCCACTGGCAGCCATCAGGGAAACAGTAGAGAAAAACCAATAAAGGAAGCTAAAAACACTGTGGTTGGCCATAACGCACTCCTTTTGCCCTCGTAAAAGGGTAACGGAAACAGCCTTCGAACCGGTCTGCTGACTTGTGACTAGAAGAGGCTGGTAGCGCATCTTCAGGGCCCACGCCTTCCCGTTCGGTCCGAAACCTTGGTCAGCAATATCCAGCCAGGAATGCAGCCTTTCTCACTGCTCCTTCTGCGCGACCTCAATCGGATCGCACATCGGCTTTTGAAAGAATAGGCAACCAAAAGCGGGAAAGCTCACCAAACGCGCATTGGAATCACTCACCGACCCGTCCCTCGAAGCCGAATCAAGCTGAGGATTCTTGGTAGGTCTCCTGACTTATGCTTTTCCGAGCTGATCTGCCTTCCCATTCCACCTGCTTCCGGCAGGCTTAGCGAACAGTGGCCATCTTGATCAGCCCAACGCAATCACAGTGGCGGGGCCGTGCTGGATTCTCACCAGTCTTCCCTATGAGCACCAAGAACGGCCCCAATTCTGAACCAACTAACTGGCGTTGTCAAGGGAGAAAAGAAGC
>JALLOM010000468.1 GCA_027717865.1 Acidobacteria bacterium AH-259-O06
TGCTTTGGTCACTTCAACCTGTCAAGATCGACTCGGATTCACCACCATAATGACACGAGCTTGCTGCCTGCTTGGTCTGGCCATGCTAACCGGCTGCCAGATTGCTCCCTCGGGGGAGTCCGGTTGGGCGGAAAAACATCCCAACATTCTATTCGCCATTTCCGACGACCAGTCTTATCCGCATGCTTCAGCCTACGGCTTTAAGGCCGTCCGCACACCGGCGTTGGATCGGGTTGCGGAGTCGGGGGTACTGTTTAGCAACGCCTTCGTTGCTTCGCCGGGGTGCAGCCCATCTCGGGCAGCACTGCTCACCGGCCGTCACACCTGGCAGCTGGAGCACGCGGGAACCCACGCCAGTTCGTTTCCGAAGGAATATGTTGTCTACCCCGATCTTCTCGAAAAGGCTGGTTACTTTGTCGGTTACACCGGCAAGGGATGGGGACCGGGCAACTGGGAGGTAAGCGGCCGTACTCGCAATCCTGCAGGTCCGGAGTACAACCAGCACAGGCTGGAGTCGGCTCCGTCCGGCATCAGCGACAAGGATTACACGGCGAATTTCCAAGCTTTCCTCGAGGCACGACCGAACGACAAACCCTTCGGGGGCCACGAACCGCACCGGCGTTTTGAAAGAGGAGTTGGTCTCAGCTCCGACAAAAAGCTCGAGGATGTGGCAGTTCCGCCATTCTTGCCTGACACGCCGGAAATCCGCAGCGATATCCTCGATTATGCCGTGGAGATTGAATGGTTCGATCGGCACCTCGGTCAAATGCTGAAGATGCTCGAAGAGCGAGGCGAACTGGAAAATACCCTGGTGGTGGTGACCAGCGACAATGGCATGGCTTTTCCGCGTGCCAAAGCGAATCTCTACGAATACGGCATTCACGTCCCGCTGGCCATAAGCTGGCCCGCCAAGGTGGCTGGTAGGCGAGTCGTGGACGACCCGGTAAGTCTCATTGACCTGGCTCCAACCTTCCTGGAAGCCGCAGGCGTTGAGCACCCCGGCACACACCCCATGGTGGGGCGCAGCCTGATGAACATCCTCATCTCCGACAAACAGGGCATTGTGGACCCGTCGCGCCAAGGGATCTTCAGCGCCCGCGAGCGGCACTCCTCATCGCGCTACGACAATCTGGGTTATCCCTGTCGAGTACTCCGCACGCGCGACTATCTGTATATCCGGAACTTCACGCCGGAACGCCGGCCGGCCGGGGCTCCCCAGAAATATGAAGAAAACGGCAAGCTGGGACCGATGCACGGTGCCTATCATGACATTGACGCATCGCCCAGCTTGAGCTTGCTGCTCGAGAAGAGCAATGACCCTGAGGTCACCCGCTACTTTCATCTCGCTGTAGATAAGCGTCCGGACGAGGAACTGTACGATATCCGCAAAGATCCCGGCTGCTTGAATAATCTGGCAGATTCGGCTGAATATGCGGAGATCAAGGAGCGACTGCGATCGGATTTTGAGCAGTACCTGACCCAGACCCAAGATCCACGCATGGGAGAGCAGGGCGATATCTTCGAAACGTATCCGCGCTATTCACGCATCCGCCGGTTTCCCAAGCCGGAAGAGAACCATCAGGGGAATTAGCCCGCGAAATACGCGAAAGATGATGTATTCTCTTGAGCGAACCAGCTTGAGAAAATTGAAATGAAAAAAATCAGTCGCCGCACACTCTTGCAATCAATAGCAAGTTTTCCCGTGGGTGTGCGATCGGTGAGAGGCGTCCCATCCAAACCCAATATCGTCATGATTCTGGCAGACGACCTGGGCTATGGGGATCTGGGGGTGACCGGATGCACCGATATTCGCACCCCTTGTATCGACGCCCTGGCGCGCCAAGGCGTCCGCTTTGCCCAAGCTTATTCGAATGCGCCCGTCTGCAGTCCCACCCGGGCGGCTCTTCTGACCGGGAAATACCAGCAGCGCCTTGGTATTGACCGCGTCATCTATGTGGATGAGCGAAACCGCGGCTTGACCCTGGAGGCTCTGTTACTGCCGGAAGTCTTAAAAACGGCAGGCTACAGGTCGGCAATTATCGGAAAATGGCATCTGGGCTATCCGAAAGAGTATTTTCCGACTCGTCAAGGCTTCGACGAATTTTTTGGATTTGTCGCCGGCAATGTGGACTATTTCATCCACACCGACCGTCTCGGCAATCACGATCTTTGGCGTAATGAAACCGAACTTTGGCGGAACGGACAATACTTCACGAAAATCATTGCCGACGAGGCGATTCACTTCCTCGATCGCCGGCGC
>JALLOM010000469.1 GCA_027717865.1 Acidobacteria bacterium AH-259-O06
CGCGATCTCCTGAAGGCCGGCGCCGGGACGGTGCTGGCGCTGGGGGCTGGAAAAAACCTGTTTGCGTTGGCCGCTAAGGCTGCCGATCAGACAATGCCACGGGGCAAAGCAGATGCTTGTATTTTTCTCTGGCTGGGTGGAGGCGCAGCCCATATCGATACCTTCGACCCAAAGGTTGTTGGGGATGGCAAAAAGAAGCCAGGTTCTTACTACCCGTCAATCGAGACAGCTATACCCGGTGTTCGGGTTTGTGAACACCTTCGGCGAACGGCTCCTCTGTTGGACCGATGCATTCCCATCCGCTCCCTCTTCCACCCCATTAGTAGCCAGCACGGGGCCGCGACGAATCTCGTGCACACTGGCCGAACGCCGAGTGGAACGGTCATTTATCCCTCAATAGGATCCATTGCCTCCCACCAACTCGGCCCGAAAACGGATGAGGTACCCACATACGTGGTAATGGGCTATCCCAATATCGCACGAGATCCCGGTTTTTTGGGTGCAAGGTACGGCTACGTCTACCTGACACAAATCGAGACAGGCCCGAATGGCCTGATGCGTGCACCGGATGTTGACGTTTCTCGCCAGAACCGGCGCGAGCTGCTGTTGAGCAGACTCCAGGCAGATTTTCTGGGGCGCAACAGGGGAGACGAGGTTGTCCAGGCACAGATCGAAGTGAGTAAAAAGGGTTTTCACATGGCGGGCCCTCGGTTTCTGAAGGTGTTCGACCTAAAACGGGAACCCGCACCACTTCGGGAAGCTTATGGAGGCGAGTTCGGTCAACGCTGTCTTTTGGCGCGGCGGCTAGTACAGTCAGGGGTGCGTTTCGTGGAAGTTTCCTTCAATCTGAATTTCCTAAACGGCCACGGCTGGGATACCCACAATAAAGGCATATTGAAGCAGCATCTGCTTATTCAAGACCTGGACCAAGCCCTGTCGACGCTGCTGCAGGACCTGGAGCAAAACCGCCTGCTGGACACTACGCTTGTGGTGTTGGCAACAGAATTTGGTCGTCCGCCCGAATTTGACAGCGGCGGAGGTCGTGGTCATCACTCCCAGGCCTTCAGCGCACTGCTGGCCGGGGGCGGTCTCCGCACGGGTCAGGCCATTGGCGTGACGGACGAGCTGGGAAAAACCGCGGTGGAGCGTCCCGTATCAATCCCCGACTTTCATGCAACCATCCACGCGGCCCTTGGCATTGACCCGTCGAAGAATCTGTTCGCGGGCAACCGGCCGGTCCCGATTACGGACCACGGCCAGCCCATTGCCGAGGTTTTCAGCTGAAACAACTGACAACTGACAGCTGACAAGTTCGGGCTCATCACATACCAGCTTAAAGCTCCACAGCTCAATAGCTCAATGCTCTTTCAGCTCCACCAGCCATATGTTGCGGTATTGGACTGGATTGCGGTGATCCTGAAGCATGAGACCGCCAAGCTTGCTCTCCTGGTTATCCTTTCCGCCTCTGGTTGGAGCAGGTACTTTCACCTGATCGTGAATCAGGATACCGTTATGAACAACGGTGATCTCCGCATCCCTGAATTTGTTTCCCTCCGCATCGAAGCCTGGAACGTGAAAAGTAATATCGTAGGTCTGCCATTCCAGCGGCGGAAGGCAAGCGTTGACTCGAGGCGCGGCGACGCTGTAAATGCCACCGCACTCATTATCTTTGGGCTCCAACCCAAAGCTATCGAGTACTTGCACCTCGTATCGACCCTGGAGGTAAACACCACTGTTGCCGCGACGCTGTCCACGGGCCTCAGGCATGAACGGGGTGCGAAACTCCAAATGGATTTTACAGTCACCAAACTCCTGTCTGGTTATAATGTTTCCCTTGGTGACTTCCATGGAGCCATCTTCCAAAATCTTCCACCCGGCCGGTCGGCCATCGAGCTGCTGCCAGTGCTTAAGACTAGACCCATCGAAAAGCACAATTGCCCCTTCGGGTGGCTTGGCACCCAAAGTGGGAGGCTTTTTGTGCACCTTTTTCATCACGAAGGTGCCCGATCGCTCTAAACCGGAATAGCGGCCTCTGAAATCGGAAGCCTCAGCCTGCCCATTGACATCGTAGGCGCCCATTTCGGGTCCCAGATCGATTCGACCACTGAAGATCGTCTTATCACCCTCTTTCTTACGCATCAATGAAAAACTGACTTCTCGTCCGTTTCGAGCAGCAACTTTGATTACGGCGCGGTAATTCCCTCCTCCTTCGGCGATGATTTGAGCAGAAAGAGACCTGGCCGCCCCACCGTCCGAT
>JALLOM010000047.1 GCA_027717865.1 Acidobacteria bacterium AH-259-O06
TGAAAAAATTGCGGACCTTGCCAATTTGAAGTTCGTCCCCGGAGAGCTTGAGCGGTTTGTGCAGCAGTTTCAGAAAATTCTGGACTACTTTGCCCAGCTCGACGCGGTTCCGACCGATGACATTGAACCCACCTATCACGCTCTTGAACAAGATCATCTCGAGACTCCCATGCGAAAAGACGAGAGAAGGCCCTCATTTGCCGTGGCCGCGGCTTTGGCAAACGCTCCCGACTCCTCAGAGGATCATTTTCGCGTTCCCGCGGTAATTGAGTAGACGGGGGAAGGCGAAACGAAAGCACGAAGCCATGAGCGAAATTTATCAGCTTCCCATTCGCCAACTCCGAGAGGCGATCAAACGCAGGGATTTGTCTGCCAGGGATGTCACCCAAAATTTCCTCGATCGCATCCAGCAGCACGACAGCAAGCTCCGGGCATTTTTGACGGTCGAACCCGAATTAGCTCTGAAGCAGGCTGCAGAAATGGATCAACGGATTGCGGCAGGAGAATTTACCAACGGACTCTTAACCGGAATCCCACTAGCGATCAAAGATAACATCATTACGCAGGACGTGCGAACAACGTGTGCTTCGCGCATTCTTGGGAATTATCTCCCTCCCTACGATGCGACCGTGGTTTGTAAACTGAAACAAGAGGGAGTCATCCTCTTAGGAAAGACGAACTGTGATGAGTTTGCCATGGGCTCGAGTACGGAAAACTCTTCTTTCTTCCCCACGCGTAATCCGTGGAATCTGGAACGGGTTCCAGGAGGATCCAGCGGAGGGTCGGCCGCAGCGGTGGCCGCTTGGGAAGCTCCGGGAGCATTGGGAAGTGATACGGGGGGTTCGATCCGCCAGCCGGCGGCCTTCTGTGGCGTGGTCGGTCTGAAGCCGACTTACGGCCGCGTGTCTCGCTACGGTCTGGTGGCTTTCGCTTCTTCTCTCGATCAAATTGGCCCTATGGCTAACAGCGTCTACGACGTGGCCATGCTGCTGCAGGTTGTGGCAGGGCCAGATGCGAGTGATTCAACCTCCGCTGCGTGCCCGGTAGAGGATTATTTGAGCGAGATTGACAGGGATGTCAAGGATGTAAAAATCGGAGTTGCGGGCGAGTGGTTCAGTTCTGGACTGGATCCGCAGATCGAGCAAAGTGTTCACGCGGCCATCAAAAAGTTGGAGGGACTGGGATGTCCGGTGCTCGAGGTGAGCCTTCCTCACACGGAATATGCCATTGCTACCTACTACATCATTGCTCCGGCCGAGGCCAGTTCCAACCTGGCACGATATGATGGAGTGAAGTACGCCTACCGTAGTTCTCATCAGGAAGACCTGGAGACCATGTTCAAGTCCACTCGCACCGAAGGCTTCGGCGAAGAGGTGAAGCGACGCATCATGATTGGTACTTATGCGCTCAGTGCTGGTTATTATGACGCTTACTATTTAAAGGCCAGTAAGGTGCGAACTCTCCTGAAAAACGATTACCTTAAGGCCTTCGAGGAGGTGGATCTTCTGATTGGCCCCACCACTCCCTCGCTTCCCTTTAAAATCGGAGAAAAAAAGGCCGACCCACTCCAGATGTATCTTTCGGACATCTACACTGTGACAGCCAATTTGGCCGGCGTCCCAGGTTTGGTCATGCCTTGTGGCTTCAGCGAGGAGGGGCTTCCTATCGGCCTCCAAATCCAGGCACCCCATTTCCAGGAAGTGAAAATCTTGCGCCTGGCGCATGCTTTGGAGCAGGAATTGTCCCTCCAACGCCCCCCATTGAAACTCAAGGTCTGACCCCCTTCAGAACCCATTGGGCGGTTTCTCGAACGATAGGATCGATGTCCTGGCAAGCCTGGCGCACAGCCCTTTCCAGGATCGGTTTGGGCTGCTCCCTTACCACAACCAGAACACAGCATTTAAACCAGGGGTCAGACCCCAAAAGCGCATCCAATAGTATCGCGTCCGGATCGGAGGGAAGACGAAAAAGCTCACGTCCTCTGCGAGCCACCTCCAGCGAGTTCTCCTCACTGAAGATGGGGAGCAACGTGTGTCGGAGTTCACCTTTGATCCTTGTATCGATCAACTCGATCGCATTTTCGCGAAGTTCCTTTTTGTCACTGGTGTACCCCAGGTATGCGAAATAGGCATCTCCATGAGGCAAAAAAAGTTCTAGCCCTCGAAAGATCTTTTCAATTGCCCAGTCCATTCGCTCGCGATTTGCTTTCCCGAGCAGTCTCCAAGCGTCTCCACCTTTTTTGTTCAGGATCGATTCGACATTGACCAGTTCGTAGTATTGCTTGGCCCATATTTGCAGAAGCGGCAGAAAGGACTCCTGGAAATAAGAAAGATCCTGGGAAGCTCGGATTTTGTTGAGGCCTTTGAGAGCGCTGAAGGATACCACGGGATCAGGTGAATAAAGGGCCGCTACAAGTGCCGCCCGCGATGATGACGTATTGATGCGGCTGAGGATGAGGGGAATTTGTCGTCTAATGGAAGGTCCGGCTGCAGGGTTGCGAAGCAGCTGCAGGAGATGTGAAACGGCGGTTTCGCCATAACTAATGAGTGCCCTGCCGGCCGCTTGGCGAGTCGAGTTCGATCCCAGAAGATTTATCACAGCGTCCAGAAACCGTGGGTCTGCATATTGGCCTATGGCTTCGATGGCCGCTCTTGCCGGCTCTCCTGGGTCCCCACTCATCCACTGTCGAAGTACTGGCAGGAAGGCAGGATTTTTTGTCTTCCCCATTAGCCGGGCCAGAATGGAAGCCTTTCCCGGCGTCAAATTCTGGCACCACCGGAGCACCTGAGGGGGACGGAGATACCTGCCGGGCCGTTTCACGTAACGGTCCAGATAGCACAAGTAGATCGTTTCGGGAACCCATTCGGAGTTCAGCTTCTTCTCCAAGAGGGGCAAATATTTGGTGCGATGATGACGAACCAACAAATGGAAGGCAGCGGCCCCGACTTGGGGATCGGAATGATCCACCAAGGGTGCTACCGCTTTTAACCACTCCAAACGGACACTGTAAATGCCCGATATCTGAGTGTGCATGATCTCTTCGGCTTGACTGGGAAAGTCCCTCACCTCTGGTTCGTTTTCGGCACTGACAGAGGCAAGTTGTTGGAGGGCGAAGTGAACCTTGGCCGGATTTGGGCTTTGCAGTGCGTCCATTAGGGCTTTCTTAGCCCCAGCCTCTTCTAAAATAAGGGAGCGATGCAAGCCTCGGGTTGCCTTGCTCTCAAGGCTGTAACGAAGACTCTCGATGTACTGGGTTCCAAGCTTTACGGCCAGGTAAGCCCAGAATGCAGCCACCACCGCCACCGTTATTCCCATGACCTTCACGGGTGTCAGAAGAAAAGTCGACACTCCCAGAAAAGCAGCTGCCCCTAAAGCATCGCCGAAACGGAAGACCACTAGGTCGATAAACGTCTTAACGGTCACAGTCTGAGGGCTCCAGATGGGTACATAAAGCATTTCCAGCCCAGTTCGATGAACAGAAGAGCGGAGAGATCCGTCAATGGCTTTTAGAGTCACAACAGCCCAGAAACCGAGCAGAATGACCAACCCTCCTGATCCCCCCAGCAGCGCTAGGGGAAGTATTAGAAGAGCAGCACCAACGCCGAAGTAGCGTAAAACAGGCCTGGTGACAAACAACTGGAAAAGGGCCGAGAAAGAGTACATCGTTCCTAGCAGAGCACTCACAAACTGAGCAATCTGTGCCTCTGCTCCAGGATAGCGGCGATCCAGAACCCATTGATACTGTAGGTCAATTAGGGTGGTCGCAAAGGCAGAGACCAAAACGATCCCGGCCAGGTGGATCAAGTGACGGGATCGAAAAAGGCCGCGCACGCTGGAGACCTGAGCCTGTCTTGGTCGCCGGGAGGACTCAGAGCTGGGTCGATATCTTCGGTCCAAGCGGCTGCTGTCCGACTGATAGATGGCCACCAGTACCCCTTGTAAAACTAACAGAAGCGCGAAGACGTGAACGAGCAGCCCGCTGGCACCGAGCGTCCCGGCGACCAAAGCAGTGTAATAGCCGCCGCAAGCACCCCCTAGGATTCCCCCCGTCCCCAAGAGGGTGAAGAGACGCTTGGCTTCTCGTGTAGTGTACAGGTCATAGGAAATCACCCAACCTAAGGTGGGGAGCAGCAAAGTGAAGACACCTCCCCAGGTGTAAAATGCCAGGTAGATCCCGGATTGTTCTTTTCCTACCAGGAGCCAGAACAGAGCGACGGTAAAGAGAAAAAAAACCAGAGTGTTGCTGACCAGTCGCACGTGGGAGTATCGACGGATCAAAGAGCGGTAAAGAAGCACAATTGGGCCGGAGAGCAAAGCCAAAAGTGCGTACAGTGACGGTAGGCGCCAGTCAAAACCGACCCTGCTCAGATAGAGGGCAATCTGCAAAGACTTGACCATGCTCACGCAAGTCATGGCCAGGAAGAAGTACAAGGCCATGAGCAGGGCCGTGCGTGCTTCCTCTGGACGCACAGAGAAGAGCCGCAGCAATTGATTCAGGGTCTGACCTCCTTGCGGTGTGTCCGGTTCGAGATGATATCCAAATGGAAGGGGCCGTGTCCTTAAAATTTAAATTTTGACGCCAAAATTAAATTTTAAAGACACGGCCCCCTCGGCTAAAATGATTCTGGCGTGAATCCCTATCTCAACCGGGTGATGATTCAGGATCCCGACCAGTTCTATGGTCGACGCCGTGAAGTCGCTCGTATTCTGTCCCGGATCGGAACAGACCGCCCACAAAGTGTTTCCGTGGTCGGCGAGAGAAGGATTGGCAAATCGTCCCTCTTGTATCACCTCACCTGGCCTCAGATTCAAAGGCAGCATCTTCGCAATCGTTCTTCTCTAGTTGTCGTGTTGCTTGATTTCCAGCAGTTGCGCATCGTCTCGCTGCAAGACTTTTTTGCGCTTTTGTTGACGCAGATTAGAGGAGTGCAAAAGGACCTGACCGACCCCGGAAAACCTGGATATGGGGCTTTTCAAACGATCCTGGAAACCTTGGGCCAACAGGGAAAACAACTCATTTTGCTGCTTGATGAGTTTGACGCCATTACTTCTAATTCAACTTTCGACCGTGAGTTTTTTTCCTACCTCCGATCCATGGCCAACAACTATGCGGTGGCTTACGTGACATCTTCCAAGACGGAGCTTCAGCGGCTGTGCCACTCCTCAGAGATTTCCGATTCCCCATTCTTTAACATCTTTAGTAACCTCTACCTGAAACCCTTTGAAAGAGAGGAAGCTGTTGAGCTGATCACCTCGCCTTCGGAAAAACAAGGAATTCCTTTAGGTGAATTTAGGGAAGATATCATTGATTTGGCCGGTCTGTTTCCTTTCTATCTGCAAATCGCTTGTTCTGTCTATTTCGATTGGTTGGAAGAGAATCCCGGCAAGGCAGTGAACCTGCTGGAAATCGAGGCCCGCTTCCTGGAAGAAGCAGGGCCCCATTTTGAATACTTTTGGGAACGCTCTTCTTCCCAATGTAGGCAAGTGTTAAAGCAGGTCATGAACGGTGTACAACCGGGGCCGGAAGAATTGTATATCTGTCAGAAATTGATAAGGGAAGGGTACTTACTCGAAGAAGGTAAGCAGTTTCGAATCTTCTCGCGGCCTTTTCCAGAGTGTATCCGCAGGGTGGAAAGTTTCGGCGATGAAAAGCGGTACCCACCAACGGAAAGAGTGTCTGCGAGCAGCCGTGAGCTAACACCTGGATTGAGAGTGAACCAATATGAGGTCCTATTCAAGGTGGGCGAGGGGGGCATGGGGGTCGTCTATCAGGCCCAGGACACTTCCCTACAGCGCAAGGTAGCTCTGAAGGTGATCAGGCCCGAACTTCTGGACATGGAGATCTCACGGAAGAGATTTCTTCAGGAAGCGCGAGCCCCTGCCAGCCTTAACCATCCCGCCATCACATCGATTTACGAGCTTTTCGAGTACGGGGATCAGGTCATACTTGTAATGGAATGGGTCAATGGGAAGACCCTCAAAGAGACGCTTGTTGAGGAAGGGGGGATGGAATGGAGGCAATTGATCCCGTGGTTCATTGAGGCTTGTGCCGGGCTGCAAGTCGCTCATGAACGAGGGATCGTTCATCGGGACATAAAGTCCTCCAATTTGATGATCACTTCGGACAACCACCTGAAGATTCTGGATTTTGGATTGGCAAAACATTGGGAAGCGGATACGGTCGCTGCCACCCAATTAACACTTGAGGGGAGCTTGCTCGGAACTTTGGTTTACATGTCACCCGAGCAGGCTCGCGCTGATCCCGTGGATCAGCGCAGCGACCTGTTTTCTGTGGGCGTGGTGCTTTTTGAAGGCCTCACGGGAAAACTCCCTTTTCAGCGCCAAAACGCGCCCGCCACACTTTACGCGATTGTAAACGAGCCGGTTCCTTACCTGGGGCTTTACCAGGTAGAGGATGCGGACAGGTTAGACGGCCTGCTCAGAAAATTGCTTCAAAAATCCCCCCAAGACCGCTATCAGAGCGCCGTCGAGTTGAAGAAGGACCTCAAGAAGCTGCTTCAAAAAAGAAGAAGCTTCTTTTCTTGGCTACGCTGAGTGGGGTTGGGGTCAGACCTGTAGGGGCGAGCCGGTGGCTCGCCCGAGACGAACATGCAGCCAGAACAGTTCGGGCGAACCACCGGCTCGCCCCTACCGGCGCACTTTGCGCCGGGCTCGCTTGATCTCATCCTTCAGTACCTCCTCAGGGCCGGCATAATTTAGTACCTGCCGGTAGTATTCTCTGGCTTGACTCTCTTCACCCTGTTCGTCGTGGATTTGCGCCAGATGAAAATAGGCCAAAGGTTCGGTTTCTGTCTCCCCTCTGGGTTCCTCCAAGACTTTCTGAAAGGCTTGAAGAGCCAGGCTATATTCGCGCAGCTGCATATGGGTTTTTCCGATACGGAGGTAGATTTCTCCGGCGTGAAGACCTGGCGCTTTATGGGGCAGTGCCTGCAGCAACTGCTGGTAGATGCGCAGCGCAGATTTGCCGTCTTGAAGCTTTAATTGGTAAATTGCCGCCAGGTTGATGTCAAAGAGATAATTCTGAGGGTATTTTCGTCTCAGGTTCTCAAAAATCGCAGCGGGCCGGCGGGGATCTCCTTTCCAGGCATTCAGCAGTGCCAGTAGGACGCGGGCGTCAAGCTGTCTATATCTTCCCTTTTCAGCGACCAGTTCAAGCTTCTGAAAAGCTCGTTCCTTGCTTCCACGAATTCCCAACAAAAAAGCCAACCATTTGATGCTCCAGGGAAGAGTGGCTTTGGCAAATTCATTTCCGGCGATACTGACATTGGCATCGACAAGATTGGGATTCAGTGCTAGAACCTGTTCGTGGACATTTTTGGCCTTCTTGCCATAATTGATCGCCGTGCCCGTTCGCTTGGTAATTACAATGGCCTCACCCGATAAGTTTTCGTAGGCAAGACCCTTGAAGTAAAGCGCCAACGGGTCTTTCGGATCTTTTTCCAGAAGTCTCTCACAGACAGCCAGAAGATTGTCGTTGGCCTCCCTGAAGCGTTTTGTTTCCCGATCAATGGGTTTGTGAGTGCGGCCCTTCGTAAAAGGAGTTGGGGTTGCATATTCGTCCAGGGCCAGATTGCCGGCGGCAAAGAGAAGCTCGTTCCAAGTGGTGATGGACAACATTCCATAGCCTACGGGGCTGTTGGGATTCTCACTGATGATCCTTCTGAAGATTCTCTCGGCTCTGGCGTAGTCAAGACGATAGATAGCATCCTGCCCCTCTCGTACCAGCCCACTCAGAGCGTTTTCGCCCTGTCCCCACAGGGGAGTTACAAGAAACAGATAAGCAAGGGAGAAAAGTGTAAAAGCCCGCATCATTGTTTTGGTGAGTATATCACCAGAGATGCCCGCTTGCGCTGTTCAAGCAAAAGGTGAAAAATTAACTTCAATGACTGCTCAAAAGGCTGTCAATTTTATCTTATTGCTTGTCTTGATCCTCCTGGCCGGCGTCGAGTTGTTCTGTGTTTACAACGAAACCCTCAATTTTTCCGAAGCTGGGTTTCTTCTTCTGCTGGTGTTTTTGGGCTTCATCAGTCTGTTAAGCCGACCGGGGGATCCTACGGTTGCGGTGCTTTGTCTTCTGTTAGCTTCTCTGTCGGTCCTTGTCAGTTTTGTGATTCCGGAAGAACTTCTCGTTCTGGGCGGTTGGCTGGGTACTTTGTGCTCGTTTTTTTGGAGTGCGCTCCTGCGACTGTTTCCCTTTGTCTTTGTCCATTTTTCTTTGATCTTTCCAGTCACCAGTGAATGGGTCGCTCAAAGACCTCGCCGTCTTGCACTGCTCTATATCCCTTACGGGATGCTGTTAGTGCTTGATCGGATTGAGGCAGTCAGCGCTGTTAATGATCTTGCCGTGATCTTGTGCATTCCACTGGGCTTTGCTTTAGGGCTGGCAATGTTCGTTCGTCAGTATCTTTATTCTCTGACAACGGCTGAAAAAAATCGGCTTCGCGTGGTTCTCATTGGCTGTCTGGCCGGAGGTGTCCCCCGGATTCTGTCCCTCCTTGGGGCGGCCTACCTGCCCCTTTTCACGGAGCCACTGGCTTATTTTCTGCAGCCCCTCTTTCCTCTGTGTCTGGCTTTTGCCGTCCTGAAAGAGAATTTCTCAGAGATCGGGCGTGCCTTTCAGCATCTTCTCGTCTATTCCGTCGTGAGCGCGGGAGTCTTCACCGGTTTTTTGGTTTCTTCTATCGTCCTGTCTCTGTTTTGGGCAGAGGAGGTGCAATTGGGACCATTACCTCTTTTGATCTCGCTGGCCCTTTCACTGATCCTCTTTTACCCGCTTCAGCGCTGGGCTGGCTCCTACGTTTCGGCTCATTTCTATACGCATGGAGGGCAGCAGCCGAAAAACCGGGAGGTCCTTCCAAAATTCCATCCCATTCAACCGAATCCTTACATTGTGGGTAACCCGGTACGCTCTCCGGAGATGTTCTTTGGAAGAAAGGAAGATTTCCAATTCATTCGTACCAAGCTGGAGAACCAACGACAGGGTTGCATCATGGTCTTGTGTGGAGAAAGGAGGACGGGAAAGACTTCCGTCCTCTACCAAATTCTGAATGGGCGTCTGGGAGACAGGTTTATTCCGGTCTTCGTGGACATGCAGGGGGTGGTCGTCGACAAAGACCAGGAATTTTTGCAGGTTCTGGCAGAGAAGATTGGCACTGCCATTTCCGACGGAGAGCTCAGTTCCAACGGGGCCTTGCCCCGTTGCGTCACGACTTACCTCGATTTTAACGGTTTCATGGATGCGGTTGCTCAACAGACCGGTGGTCATCATCTGGTGCTGCTCATCGACGAGTATGAACTGATTGAGAATAAGGTAAAGGACGGGAAAATCAGTGCCGAGATGTACGACTATCTCAACAGTCTCCTGGAACGCTATCCCCGTTTAAGCTTTGTGTTCACCGGCTCTCACGAGTTGAAGGCGGACTCGGGCTGGAGCCGCCTACTGGGAAAATCCTTTTACCGGGAGATTACATTTCTCGGTCGAAAGGATACCGAAGAGTTAATTTGCGCGCCTCTTCAAGATAGGGTGCTCTTCCGATCTGGAGTGATCAGTGGATTGTTACGCCTCACGCACGGGCATCCCTTCTATACCCAGCTCCTTTGCCAGTCGATGGTCGAAGTACTGAACGAGCGTCAAAGCAACATGGTGGACCGCAAGGTCGTGGAGGCGGTAGTGCAGCGGGTCGTAGAGAACCCCCCGCCCCAGCTTTTGTATCGTTGGACGGCCCTCTCCAACCCGGAAAAGCTGATTTTGTCCGCCTTGGCGACGCTGCTAAAAAGCCGCGAAAGCTATGTATCCTCCGGCCGGGTTGATCGCCTGATTCGCTCTTTGCCGGAGCAGTATCGACAGCAGCTCGATATCACCCAAACCCGCATGCATCTTGAAGGGCTGCGTCGGTGTTACCTGCTGGATCGGGATCAAACCAGGTACCGCTTCACCATGGATTTGCTGCGTCTGTGGATCCAAGTTGAACATAATGTGTGGAATGTCCTCAATGAGATCGCGACTTCGGAGACCTCAGACGCCACCTGATTCACTTTTCTACCCTTGCCGCATGACTCCAGCCTAAGACGGCGATGGATGAGCTGTTCGGACCGGAGCCAATAATCACCTCAATCGGGAGAGCCCACCCCCCATCCTGCCGATTCGATTGAACCAAGAGTCGCAGAAGGGGCACTCGGCCATAGGGGTCAGGCAAAGTTTTGCTCGCTGTTGGAGTCGGCATTGCGAGTTTGGAAAGCTCAAGAATCCCGTTTTCAGCCTTCAACTCGGTTTTCGAAATTAAGTTCCGGCCCTTTGAGTCTTGTGCCCAAAGACGGTAAACCCTGGAATTCGCATCGGTATAACCTCGTTCCAGGGCAAGATCTCGAAAGCGAAGTCGATAGTTTGTCTCACCTGCCTCGAGAATCAGCTCTTCCAGAGGAGTCATCCGATCCAGCCAGTGGTGTCCAATAGCGTCTCGGCGCTTTTTCAGGACCTCTTCCACGTAGCGCGTGACTTCCGGCCGGCTGTACTCCCCTGCCGCTGCTAACTCGTGGACAAGCTCGTCGCTAAAGGCAGTGACGATCTTTGCTCCCCAGTAAGCGTCAGCGTCATCCATTCGCTCAAAGGCCAGGTTGGGATAGTTCGGCTTCCACTTTGCCGGCTCAAAGGACTCGGCCTCGTAGTAGCCAACCTCCTGATGGCGGATTTCTCCCCGAACGTCCCAAGGCCGTTGCCAAAAGCCCAGGGTGATGAAAGCTCGGGCCATGGCCGGTCCGTCAAAAATATACTCGTGACCGAGACGGTAGGGTCCGTTCACGAAGTCACCGCTTCCCATGGTAGAGCCAAAATCAATAAAGCAGTGCTTAACAAATCTACGACCATCGGGCGCAGTAACGTACATGTCCAGAGCGTTGACGTCTTTGACATCTACATGGTTGATCCAGGAAGCGATCACCCGAAGACCGCGCAGCTCCCGTCGAAGCTCGTGCGGGATCAAATCGTTGGGATCGTCCTTTCGTCGCCCGCGATAAATGAATCGACCCACAGGCTTTCCTGGAAGCAAAAGGCTGGCTAGGCCTCTATAACGTCCATCGGGCAAGGATTTGAGTTTATTCAACCCGTTGTCTAAATCCACTTGCGTCATGGGGCGCCGCTTCCCCACGGGATCGCGGTAGTAAGAATCGTGGTCCAGATAAAGCGTCTCGGGGGAAAAATAAACAATCGTGTTAAGTGGTACATTGTATCCGGCAGCGTGCATGATGAGCGTACAAATCCGCTCTGCCCCAGAGTTTCGCTCCAGTGCGCTGGGGAGGTCGAATTTCAAAACATAGCGGTTACCTGCCTCATCGGAAATGTCAAACTTGGGAGTGTAGCCTTCATCGTTGATGCGAGCGATTCTCCAGCCTCCTGGTTGGGGGGCTTCCCCTTTGAGCCCTTCCAGGATCTCTTGAAAAGATAGGGATCGTCGCCCCATCCGGTTGGTAAACCAGGTGGAATCGGGCACCTCGTCCCAAGCGTTTACGTTCAGGGCGCCTGCGTCCCTGGCCAAGAGCACTTTGTACTCTGGATTGAGATGACGCAGCCAGGAATTGTAGAGGATGGCAAAAATCTCGGATACTTCGCGCTCCTTGGGTTCCGGAATGTCGTGGTCGTCCCGATCAACCCACAAGGGAGGGCGAAGACGGAATTTGGCCTCCGCAAAAGCGTGCTGAGCTAACAAGGCAAACACCATCAAAAAGATTAGTTTCTTAAGCATCGATTGACCTGTTTTAGGGTGATGAAACGGGTCTATCATGTCCATGACAGCCACAGTCTTTTTACCGCCGATAGGTTCCATAGCGGATTGGGCCCCCCAGGGGGCGGCGTTCGCGATCGCCAAAGCTCAGGTGAAATCCGAACCCTTCATGGCTCCATCCGTACTCGATGCGCAAGGCCGTGCCCCCCTGGGAAAGCATTCGCAGGCCGATCCCATAGTTGCGGTGCCAGTTCAGCCAGGCCAGATCACTTGTCCGGTTGAAGATCTGCCCTTCGTCAAAGTAGAAGAGAACCTGAAAGTTGGGGTGTATCCGGTACCGATACTCCAGGGCCAGCAGCGCCAAGTTCTTGCCGTAGAAACGATCCAGGGCGAACCCCCGCAAGGTGGAAGAACCACCCACGTGAGGAAGGAGATAAAACGGAATGGGGTCGCTTCCCGCTCGCTCCCGATTGAGTTCGATGTTTGCCTGTCCAATCAGGACGCTGCGTCCGGCGGCCACAGGCATGCGCCCTTCCAGCTGGATTTCGTATCGAAAATATTCCAAATTGCTGCTTCCCAGCCCATCCTGGTAAGAAGCACCCAAATGGGCGCTGCCGCCCCACTTGTATTCGCTCTGAAGAAAGTCGGCATCGAAGTAAAGACCGACGGTTTGCAGCCGAACTCCGGTTCCGAACCCCGGCAGATTGGGAAAGAACTCGTCGGGTGAAGACAGCCGGGGATTGCGGCCCCGGAGTGCTGACAGCCATGCAAATTTGTACTCGCTGCCCCAGCGCAGACGTTTTGTGGGCGCCAGTTCCCAATGCAGCCCTGTCCAGGATTGTCGCAGCGCAAAGTTGGTGCGCTGCTCTTTAAGGGACTGCATTCCCAGGCCGTAAAAGTTTTCCTGGGGCCGCCACTGGTAGGAGGCTTCCAGGACAAGTTTGCTCCATCCGATGGCACTGGTCCACTGGGCATCAAATTCCTGGTAGTCCTTGAAGCTGGCTCTTCCGAGAAATTGCAATGTCTGCTGTTCGCCAGTGTGAAGGGTATAGGTAGCGCCACTTCCAAAACCCGCTCCTTCGCCCAAGCCCCCGAAGAGAATCTCGATTCCATGTCTGCGCAAGTTCTCGGTCCACAGCCGCATCCTCTGCCGCATGTGATGTTTTTCGAAACTGATGAGCCCCTTTTCCATGCCAGAGGTAATGAAGCGGTGGGGATAAGATATGATCCGCAGTGGCAACAATGCAGCCGGTCGAGTGGCCTTCTTCACCTCCTCTGGTGTGACGATTCGGCCATGATAGATATCGGCTGGCTCGGAGAGTCCTTGATTTTCTTTCTGGTCGTCCTTTTGTTTCTGGCCAAAGGCCAGCGGGTTCCCGCACACCAGTAGCCAACAAACGAGTGCTATGGAAAGCCGATAATGCACCGCACTCATGAACTCCCCCGCGATAAGAACGCAGAATTGAGTCAATTGGACACAATGATATAACAATCTGTGCAGTGCCGGGAAAGCTTTTGAGATGAGGGGGCCGTGTCTTTAAAATTTAAATTTTCGGGCAAAATTTAAATTTTCAAAATTTAATTTTTAAAGACACGGCCCCCTTTCACGCCCAAGGACTGTTACAGTCATCGTTCTCTAGGAAAAGTCAATTATAACGAGTTGTGCAAGTACAGGTTAACTTTCGAATGACTGTGTTGGAAAGAGCTGTTGTGAGCTGGAGAAATCATGTATCGTGAATGAGCCTCTGAGCCCGTGTTGTTCACGTGTAGATGCCGGGAGGTGCAAAAGGCCAGCTCGAAGCTGCTTTAGCATCTGCCAGGGAGGAGAGGAGGAAGGTGCCACAACTGCGCGGATCGGGGGATTGTCAGGAAACAAAACACAGCGTTTTTTAACAATATCAAGGTAACCAATAGATCACAGTAGGGGGCTCCATGAAAACCCTTAAGGCATTCTTCGACTTCCGCGAAGGTGAATATCAACCCGCTCTGCTGATGGCCGGGTTCTTTTTTTCAGCAATGACCGTTTTCCAAATTCTGAAGCCTCTCAAGAAAGGGCTCTTTGTCGAACATATCGGCGCCGAACTGCAGTTAATCGCCAAAGTCCTCAACATTCTCGTCGCCATTGGGGCGATGGTGGTGTTCACCTATCTCTATAACCGATTAGGAGGACGGCGGCTCGTCTACGTTCTTGGTGGCCTTTTTCTGGCTGCCTTGCTGGTCTTTTCAACGCTGGTCAGCGAAGCGCCTTCGAAAATCGTCAACTGGTCTTTTTATCTGTTCGGCGATCTCTGGAGCACGGTGTGGGTGGCTACCTTCTGGGCATTTTTAAATGAAATCTCAACTCCAGACCAATCCAAGCGGCTCTATGGGGTCATTGGCGCCGGTGGTACGCTCGGGGGTCTTCTTGGGGTTACGCTGGTCGTCTTGCTGGTCAGGCAGTACAGTCCACAACTGCTGCTCCTTCTGTGCGCGGGCCTGACTGTCGCGATTCTGCTGCTCGTCTGGCGAACGGATAAGCTGGCCCAGCAGCCTAATGCCGCGTTGACGTATCGGCGTGATCGCCCCGCGAAACCCGAAGCAGCCAAGAGCAATGCGGTCACTGAGGGAGCTAAACTGGTACTAGCCTCGAAATATCTTCTCGCCATCGTCGGCATTATGGGCCTATACGAACTCTGCTCGGCGATGATAGATTTTCAGTTTTCCACCGCTAGCGAGACGATCTCGGGAAGTCGCGCCACAACATTTTTTATAGCTCAAATCTATCTGATCACAAACACAGTGGCGGTGGTTGTGCAGCTTTTCTTCACCAGTTTTGTCATGCGCCGTTTCGGACTGGGCCCGGCGTTAATGATCTTGCCCCTGGCAATGGCTCTGTCCAGCGGTCTATTTATGGTGGTGCCCACCTTGATGTTCGCCGGTTTACTGAACGTCGCCGACAATGGATTCAACTACTCCATCAATCAGACAGCCCGAGAAAGCCTGTATGTTCCGACTTCCAGTGACGAGCAGTACAAAGCTCGAGCATTCACCAATATGTTCGTGCAGCGTGCCGGCAAAGGTGTCGCCACGGTAATCTCCGCCGTGTTCATTTTGATCGGGGTGAGGTGGCTCAGTTTGGTGACAATCGCAGTGACGGTTTTGTGGATGACCATTGCCACCTTCGCCGGGCGCCGATTCCACGAGTTTTCAGAAGAAGAAGAGCAGCGTGTGGCGGCATAGATCAGCTCAGCAGAGAGTTCCATTACCACTTACTCTAAAACTATTTTTGGCACGTGGGGATCTTGCGTCTCCACCCCTTCCGCCGTCACAAGCCGCTTCGCCAGTCTAAAGTCCATCACTTTGACGTGTCCTTC
>JALLOM010000470.1 GCA_027717865.1 Acidobacteria bacterium AH-259-O06
TGGGATGGCAAAAACCAGCAGTAATGGCAGCGTTACCGCCAGCCCCACTATTCCGATCACAACCAGAATTGGCACAATAATCGCGAACAGGATGGAAAACAGCCCTGCCCCAATGCCGAGGAGGATCTTAAAGGGAAGCGCCAGCGCCCAAAAACCAATCTTGAAGAAAAGGACTAAAGCCTTCAGAGCAATCACCGCCAGGACAATGCCTCCGACAAACAGTGCAGCCAAAAAAATCAGAGTCTCGAACATACTTCCCTCCCGCCTAGCCTGGTTCCCATCCGGAAAGTCGGGGCCCAGCTGATGTCAGAGGCCGCGAACGTAAGCTAGCAACTAATACGCAACAACTGCCCCGAAAAGTTCATGATCAGCGCCAATGGGCAGGTCACTTACGGATTGCGCTCTCGGGAACCCAGCTGCCGATCGATCATAAGCAAGGCCCCTGGCGCATTTTGGACCATTTTCAGCTTTTCCAGGATATCGCTGGCGGCTTTTTCCTCCTCTACCTGTTCCCTAATAAACCACTGCAGCTCCACTTCAGTAGCGTAATCATTTTCATCTTTTGCAGTCTTGTAAAGACGATGAATCATCTTCGTGACCTGCTGTTCGTGCTTCAGGGTTTGCTCAAATATGTCCCGCGGAGATTTGAAACTAGAAGGAGGTTTGTCAATCGCCTCAAGAAAAACTCGACCACCCCGCTCGTTGAGGTAGTCGAAGAACTTCATAGCGTGTTCCCTTTCTTCTTCGCTTTGCACTCGCATCCAATGTGCAAAGCCTGAAAGGTCAATTTCCTCACAGTAGGCTGCCATCGAAAGGTAGAAATGAGAGGAGTAAAATTCACTCTGAATCTGTTCATTAATGCGCTTTTCAATTTTCTTGCCTAGCATGTTTTTTTATCCTTCCTCATTAGTTCTCGTTCTTTTCTAACCCCACAATCCCGATTGATTAAAGATAACATAACTGACTATGGACTTTCGCTGCATGGCCGGCCCGGGCGAGCCGCCGGCTCGCCCCTACGTAACTCCAACAAGCAGTATTTTAACAGGCTAAGCTGTACACCTAAAATTCTCGGCTGCCGGGCGGCTATCATTTAGACTCACTCACTGCCCCAAACGGCTCGAGCGGTTTGCGCCAACGTCTTCAGCTTGTGCTTTTGATCCTCCAGCGACAGGCGATTACCCACGATCGAGCTGGAGAAACCACATTGCGGACTCAACGCCAGACGCTCCAGGGGAATCAATCCAGTGGCTTCATTGATCCGCATTGTCAGCTCCTCTTGGCTTTCCCGTCGCGGGGACTTCGTGGTAATCAGACCCAGGACCACCATTTTGTCTTCGGGTACGTGTTCCAGGGGATCATAGGTGCCGGAGCGCTCATCGTCATACTCAAGCAGCAGCCGCCCAGCTTGGATCTTTTGAAAAATTGATCTGGAGATCAGATCATAGCCGCCCTCGGCCAGCCACCGGCTGTCCTGGTTGCCCCGTCAAAGATGAAAACCAAAAGTAATCCCGGAAAAGTCATCCATCACGGCATTATCCATCTCGATTCCCTGATCCAGCCACCGCTCCAGCGACCAACCCTGTTTTTCGTAAAAGGCCCGGCTGCTGGAATCGAGCAGCAAGGTGTAATGGGGAGCATCAAGCTGAATGTACTGAGCTCCCAACCGTACCAGCTCGGCCACTTCCTCCCGTAGAATATCTACCACATCGGCTAAAAAGCTTTCGAGGGTCGGGTAGACACCGGATGAGCGCTCCGTTGACCAGAAGTTCGCCCACAGACTTGGACTGGGCAGAGTAATTTTGGGGATGTGAGTGGTGCGGCCCCTTAGGTAGACAAATTCCTCCGTGGAAAGGTGGCGCTTGCGGGTGAGTCTGTCGATAACTCCGAGCGACGCCGGTCGCTGTTTGCTCCAATCTCCCACACCCTCGCCGCCGCGCCAGTCCCCCCATAAGAAAGCGTCAAGGTCATATTCACCAAACCCGTCGACAGCTTCCGTCATCTGACTCTGAAATGACAGTCGGCGCATCTCCCCGTCGGTGACAATTTCCAGACCGGCTTCTTCCTGCAGCGTGACGGCCTCGTCGACGGCTCGGTCTTCAATCGCCTTGAATTCAGCTTGAGTAATCAATCCGGTCGCTGCTTGCTCCCGAGCCTTGAGCAGCTCTGCGGGTCGAAGCAGACTTCCAACGACATCAGCGTGGGCGGTGATCATCACTGTAGGATAGTCAAATAGAAACTGACGTCA
>JALLOM010000471.1 GCA_027717865.1 Acidobacteria bacterium AH-259-O06
TTGGAACGGACGCCGAGCAAGGGCAGCGGAGTCACATGCTATTGGAAGGGAGTGCCGGTGAACTGCGGCCCGCGCGGCCTGCCGATGGGAGAGCATTCACTCTACCGCAACCAGGGCGACGGGACCTTCCACGACGTCACGGAGGAGAGCGGCGTCGCTGGAGCCGGCCCGGGGTATGGGATGACCGCCGTAGCTGCCGACTTTGACCGCGACGGCTGGGTGGACATCTACGTGGCGTGCGATAGCACCCCCAGCCTCTTTTTCCGCAATAAACGGGACGGCACCTTCCAGGAAGAGGGTCTGGAACGCGGTGCCGCGTTGAGCGAAGACGGCATGGAGCAGGCTGGAATGGGAGTCGGAGTCGGAGACTACGACCTCGACGGCGATCTGGACCTGTTCAAGACGCACTTTTCCGACGACACGAATGTGCTGTACCGCAATGACGGCAAGGGAAACTTCGAGGATGTGACGATGCAGGCGGGGCTTGGAGTGGAAACGCGGTTTGTCGGTTGGGGTGCGGCGATTGCGGACCTCGACAACGACGGGTTCCCGGATCTCTTCTATGTGACAGGCAGCGTATACCCCGAGGTCGAAAGGAAGCTGCCCCACTATCCGTACAAGACCCCGAACGTCGTCTTCCGCAACCTCGGCAATGGACAGTTCGAAGAGTTGATCGAAGAGGCCGGCCCGGGGGTAGCAGCGGCCCATTCCAGTCGCGGGGCGGCCTTCGGCGATTACGACAACGATGGCGACATCGATGTGCTGGTTATAAACCTAAATGAACCGCCGTCGCTACTGCGAAATGAATTCTCCGGAAAGGGCCATTGGGTTAAAGTCGCGTTAGTGGGGGCTCAGGGTCGGTCCAATCGGAGCGCTATCGGCGCGCAGGTGACGGTAAAGTACGGTGACCACATACAGACACGAGCGGTGCTGGCTCAATCGAGTTTCTACTCTGTCGACGACCGGCGGCTACATTTCGGCTTGGGCCGGGTCGATCGCGTAGATCTGGAGGTGCGCTGGCCTTCGGGCGCTCAGGAGACCTACAGCGGCCTGGATGTGGATCGGTTGATCGAGATACACGAGGGTAGGGGCATAGCCGGAAGCCAGCGCCCGCGCCGGAGTGCACATCCGAGCCCTGCACGACAAGGTCAAGGACGAAGATGAGAGGCTGGTGTCAGATCCTATGCCTGAGCGCTCTCACCCTCACGATCGCTGCACAGCAGCCCAGTCCCGGAGAAGCTGAGGCAATTCAGGCGTTGCGCGCACAGCGGTACGAGGAGGCCCTGGCGTCGCTGGAAGGGCTGTTGCAGCGGCATCCGAACGACCCCCGCCTGTGGACCCTGCGTGGGATGGCCCTGTCCGGCCTCGGCCGGCCCGCGCAGAGTATCGCGTCCTACGAAGAGGCACTGAAGCGGCAGTCAGACTATGTGCCAGCCCTACAGGGAGCCGCGGACGTCGAGTTTCGAACCGGCCGGCCGCAAGCGCGGGAGCGACTCGAGAGGATCGTGTTGCTGGAACCGGACAATCGGACAGCCCAGGCCATGCTCGGTGAATTGGCGTACCGCCGTCGGGACTGCCCTGTGGCTGTCCGATACTTCGACAAGAGCGGCGACGCAGTTGAAGCCGACCCCGTAGTGCTTCGGCACTACGCTCATTGCCTCTTTGTTGTTCGTCGCCCGGCCGAGGCGGCACCAGCGTTCCGGCGACTTGTATCGCTACGGCCCGACGACGACGCCTTGCGATACAACCTGGGATTGTCCCTTTTCGAGGCAGGTAGGCACACCGAGGCTGCTGAGACTTTGCTGCCGCTGGTTAGTGTGTGGTGGTCCAACGATCTTTGCGCGCCCGATTCCGCGGTCGCAGCGTGGCCTTCGACGGTGACGAATCGCAACGAGTCACGTTTTGGAGAGGCCGCGGAAGGCTGATCTTTGGCAATTCGGGATTGAAAAGCGCCGGAAGGATCGAGTCGCTCATATGATCAGGGCCGAAGCGGCGCAAACCAACCAGTTTTGGCTTACGCTGCACGTCTCAGCGAGACGATTGGCAGATGGCGACGTCCACCATGGTAGCTAACTTCAAGGCTGAATCGATCACCAGGTTTTCCAGCCACAAGCGTGCGAGGTTTGGCACAGGGCGATCCGCGCGGCCAGCCTTTGCGTGGTTCGACGCGCGGACAGCGATCGGCGGGTCGCTGCCTGAAGTAAACTTCGTTCGGCGTGTTGCCGCCGAGCGTCATGT
>JALLOM010000472.1 GCA_027717865.1 Acidobacteria bacterium AH-259-O06
CGATCGCCGGTCTTCTTCGGGATGACGGAAGATCGGAGCTATGCCACAGAAGTAGGTCCACTCGCCATTGTCTCGAACGACACTGATTCGGTTATTGATTGGGGTTGCTCCATCGGGGATGATCGGTAATAATGCTTGGGGCAAGGTACCTTCCTCCTGGAATCTTCGGGTTCTTATTGTAAAGGTCGAAGGTACCTTTTTATTTTCCGATTTCCTATCCCCTGCCTCAGGACTCCAAAATCACTCAACTCCTACTCCCACAACGCAATACGCACCACCAGGCCATCGACCTAGATCAGGAGTCCTGAGTCTAGGAACTTTCAGAAAAGAAAAAGTGCGGTCGAGCCTACGGTACGGTGGATCAGAAAAATTCGAAACCGACAAGGAGAAGGAGAGATGAAAATATCGTGGATCATCGTCATTACCTGCACCTTGTTGTGCAATGCTACCCTGAGCGGCCAAGTCAGGAGTCAGCTAAGGGGATTTGTCGACCAAGATTATGTGCTTGCTCTGTCCACGGCCAATAAGTTCTTGTCGGCATGGCAGACCAGGGACCAAGCAGCGGGACTTTCTCTACTGTCGCCTTCACTGAGAAGTCGGGACTCCGAAGATGAGTTGCGCCTGTACATTTC
The DNA here is from genome assembly GCA_027717865.1 of Acidobacteria bacterium AH-259-O06. Lineage (GTDB taxonomy): Bacteria > Acidobacteriota > UBA6911 > RPQK01 > JADFOI01 > JALLOL01. The sequence continues at coordinate 633 of JALLOM010000472.1, forward strand.
TGGACTCTCAAATCCGTACCACGCATCATTTGAAATTGGTCCCGGGGAACAATTACCAGATGGACGATTTGCTTTCGAGGTCAGGCTTTATGAGCATTACAGGGGCCAGCGAATTCAGGAGCGGCGCTTACGTCCCACACCATCCAGAATTGTTCTCATTCAGATAGGCCCTGAGGATTGGCTGGTCGACCAGTTGCCTTGAGCAGCCAATAAGTAGTGCGTTTAGGGGTGAACTTTACTTGCGCTCTCTTGTCACACCTAGGCCTAGGAACTTTCAGAACAGAAGGGACCAGCCTAGGGGTGGATGAGACAAATTCAAACCCACAAGGAGAGCAAAAAGATGAGATTTTTAGCTTACCGCCCTGACAACGTCAACCCCCATAGTTACTCTCCAGTTCGCCACTCATCGATGGTCTCTGAGACGTCTGTCAAATCAAAGAAGATGAAGTGTTTCCTGCATTTCCTCTTCGTCTTCCTCGCCTGTTCACCCCTTGTTAAGGCAAACAGGTTCTTCTACGTACCCCCTACATCGCCCAAAGTCCCTGGAAGACTCTCTTGATCGTCACCAACAGTACGTCTTCAGAGCGGGCAATATCAGCCCGGTATTTAACTCCAGACGTTCCCTCCAAAACAGAGCAGACTTACGTTATCCGGGCAAACGCCTTATTAAGGGTAGACCTAAGAGCAGAATCTCCATCGGCAGTCTCACTGCTTATCGAATCAAACGTATCGGGCGGTTTGGGATTCAGGGTGGAGTTCGAATTTCAGGGAATAACTGGTTTTCAGCTTACGAATCTTGCCAGTCAGAGCCTCATTTTGGATATCCCTGCAGAAAACACCTTGGACTGGGCCGGAGTCGCCATCTCCAATCTCGGAGAAACACCCGACGAATTGACGATATCCGCATACGGTGAGAACGGAAATTTGCTCGGAGTGGCCAGCAGATCAGTTTCACTTCATGGTGTCATCGCGCAGCTTGTTGCGGAGTTGTTTCCTGGCGTCGACTCAATTGCTTACCTTCACGTTGAAGGAGAGAATCGTCTGTTGGGAATGACTCTGTCCAGAATAAAGGCCGGATCTTTTCTTTCCTATCCTGCCCACCCGGGTAGTCCCAAAGTCTTGGACCCAAATCCAGACTTCACCTATTTCTTGGTCGGCTATCCAAAATTCGGTGTAAGAACATCTGAAAGCTATGTGATTGCCTTGTTGGACCCTGAACATATTGCCCAGGCTCGCAAAATGCTGGCAGATCCGTCAGAGAGGAAGATTGTTGTGGGGTCTATTGATCGGGGTCACGGGGGACATAACCGCAACCTTACAGAGGTTGGACAATCAGCCTATTCTTGGCATGTCGATCAATTCCAAGGCTTTGCAGATTTTGCCGTCGAGATCTGCGACGGTGGACCGATGAGTGTCGAGTTTGATTTGGCGTATTGGATAGAAACGGTGGGGCAAATTTGCTTTTGGACTCCGACCGTTGTGCGGGAACTCACAGTTGAAGAAGTGAGGACCGGAGTCTTGGGAGAGTAGTCTTGCTTAGCCCGGTTGCGCTGGTCATTATTACCGATTTCCGCGCTTTGATGGTAGTAGTCAAAAGGA
>JALLOM010000473.1 GCA_027717865.1 Acidobacteria bacterium AH-259-O06
CGGATGCGAAGGAAGTGGAGGCCCTCCTTGACGAACTCCCGATCGCTGTCAAGAGGGAGCATTTCGTGAACTTTGTCCTGGGATTTCCACGCAAGTACCTCGTGAGCACACCGCGAGTAGAGATTGTAAAACACTATTTGTTGATGGAAGGTCTTGGCGATAAGCCAGTGATCTCGTCCTTGTCCCGAGAAAAAGACCTCTGGAAATTGTCTTTGGTCACACCTGATCGGCGCTTTCTCTTTTCGCGCATCTGCGCCAGCCTCAGTTGTTTTGGGATGAATATTGTGGAGGCGCAGGCTTTTGCCAACGCTAACTCTCTGGTGCTCGATATGTTCCAGCTCTTAGACTCAGAGAATTACTTTGACGATGATGAGCACAGGCGAAACTTCCACCATTTGATGGAAGAGGTCGTGGAAGGCAAAAAGGATTTAGAACCGCTGCTAAGGAGACGATGGGAGCAGATAATGCCGTCCGAACTGGAGGCTTTTGCCGTGGAAATGGATAACGACACCCATCCTTCTGCAACCCTCCTGGCTTTGGACTGCCACGATCATTTCGGGCTCCTGTATCTGGTGAGCCGCTGCATCTCTGAGGAAGGTTATGACATCGAGATTGCCTACGTTCAAACGCCCGGCCGAGAAGTGCACGACGAATTCTATCTGACACACAAAGGTGCAAAACTGACCCCTTCAATGCAGGAGACCCTGAAGGAGAAGCTGGCCCTGCTCGGAGAACACTACCTTGCGCTACAGTTGAGGGTTCAAAGTTGAGCGTTGAAGTTTCGCAGGTTGAAGGTTGAAGGTTCCCTAAGTTCCAAGTTCTGAGTCATAAGTTCTGAGTTGTTCTGAGTTGCAGGTTCCCAGGCAGAGCGGTGAACCTGAAACTTGGAACCTCTTAAAAGTACTTCCCGATTACTTCCCGAGCCGAAACCAGCGCCATCAGGTTAATCACTGCGGCAGCCAGGACTATGGCCCACCACATCCAGCGTGAGGTGCGGCGATCAGGAGGAAGTTGTCGGTCCAACCAGAAGGCGGCAACAGAGACCAATCCCACGCCAATGTTAGTGCTGAAGAGGGCCACCAGGTCGATCATGAAGATGGGAGTGGTCCCGGTCCAAATTAGCAGCCAAGTCAGCACCAATATAGTTACCCCGAAGACCCTCATCACTTTTCGCAAGTCCAGGTCCTTTGCCTCTGGAATAAGTTGACGCAGAAAGCTGTGTCCTCCACGGGCATAAATGTCGGGTAGAGCATTCAAGGTTCCCCAAAGAGCTGCCAGAATCGTCACGTAGTAAAGAGGAATCATGGCCGGCGAAATGCGGGCAAAGATATGCGCTTGTTCAGTGAGAAGATCGAAACCATTGGGAATCCGATGCAGAGGTTTCAGGATGGCCGCTCCGGCGATCATGAATGCTGCTGTGACAATCAGGACCAACACCGTATTGAAGCCCACATCCCATCGAAGAGATCCCAGGGCCTGGGAAAGGGCAGCTCGAGAGTTGCTCGTCCGACTAACGGTCCAACCTTTTATTAAAACCCAATTCGAATAGACCACGTAGTTCATAGGGATACTCCCGGCATAACCAAAGACCGAAGCCATTTCAAGAAATTGGCTGCGGTTCTTGACCTCAGAGGGGAGCCAATCAGGGTAAGGTGGAAAACGGCCCAGACCGAATAGACCCTTCATAATCTCCTTCAAATCCGGTCCCGCCAAAACAGTCGCCGTGACCGTGCCCACGAGCAAAACGATGCACACCACGATTTGAGATTTTTCCAGCGTTTCATATTTCTGAGCCACACCGACCAGAATGGCCAGACTGACGAATCCGAGGGCCAGCCATTTGTAGGAAACAAAGAGTCCCATAGATGCCAGGATATGACTCATCAGTCTTCCGCAAGGAACAGCAATGACCACAAAGACCAAGGGAGCTACCATGCCCTCTAGTATGAGGATCAACCATAGCAGCCACCCTCGTGGGCCCGGAAATTCAACCAGCCGATCCGCAACCGCTTCGCCACTAACAACAGCATAACGGCCCAATAGATAAAGGACTAAGAAGGACTTGGTGATAGCCGCAAGAAGGATTAACCACAACAGGTCATACCCACCCCAAGCACCCACTCGAACGGCAAGTACCGTTTCTCCCGCCCCGATTGTCGCCGAGGCCACGATGGCACCCGGACCGATCTTCTTCAAAGACTCCAGCATCCCGCTTATGGTCATTG
>JALLOM010000492.1 GCA_027717865.1 Acidobacteria bacterium AH-259-O06
TCGGACCTCACAGGCTCGCGCAGAGCCCCTGATTATCAAGACCCGTGCTGGTTCCCTTCCCCTTTTTGTCCTTGTCCAATTTCTGGACATATCAGTTGCTGTTTGCGGGCTGCGAATATAAAATAAAGTCCAACGAGTATAACCGAGGCAGGGTGGTTCCATGAGACGTTTTGCATACCTTCTTTCTTCTCTCTTTCTGTGTTCGCCTATACTCGGTCAATCAGTTCAAACGCTAGATTCAATATCGGTACTGGCGGGAGCATCTACGGCAAATGGTCTCTTTCAGAAAGGGATGAGTTATCTTTTGGAAGATGACTACGAAGCTGCGCTCCACCATTTTCAGAAGGCTATCGAAGAAGATCCTGATTGGTTAGAGGGAAAGTTTTTATTGGGATACTGCCAGCTATATGTGGATCGGTATAGCCAAGCCTCAGGGACGCTGGATTTCCCTCCAAAGGAGGATTTCAGACATGCTTAGGAGACTGTGTTTCAGGACACCAGTGGCTATTGGGTTCCTTTTGGGAGGTGCTTGCCAACAACCTGACATGGATACTGCTTCGCTGCCTTATGTGATCCCGGATCCGCGATCGATGGTTGTTGTTGGCGCGCCGGTCGCGATCCCGGAAGGTCCGGGCAGCGTGGTCATCCTGCTGCCCGAAGGCCCCTCTTTGAAGGTGCAACTGGCAGCCGACCTCGTCCGGGAGCGGCTTGCAGAGTTGACGGGAAGGACAGACCTGGTCTCCACGACAGAAGCCGCGGGCGCAGCTGAAAGCGCGGCTTTGAAGATCCACCTCCTGCTCTGGCAGGGGGAGGAGGCCACCCAACCAATGCTGGAGAATCTGGATAGTGGAGATCTTGACGTTCTGCGTGATCCCGAAGAAACGGAGCAGAGCTACCTGATTCGGGTCGCAGACCGGGATGTGGTGCTGGTGGGGCCCACCGATCAGGGTGTCCTCTACGCGGCCACTACCTTGATCCAGTTGCTGGACTCCTCGGAGGGCAGGCTGGAGTTGGCAAAAGTGCACGTCCGGGACTTTCCCGATATCAAATACCGCGTGGCCGCCGATTGGCTGCAGAATGTGGAATCCAATCGTTGGGGGTATGACTACGGCGACGGCCGGGACAACTTCATCCGACGAATCAAAAGGAAGCTGGACTTCTGCTTGAAATATAAAATCAACGCAGTCCAGTTCGACGGCTTCGGCTGGACGATGGAACCGAAATATGCCGACTTGATGCGATCCTTAAACCAGTACGCACGGCAAAGGGGCATCCACTTATTCTTCGGTGGATATGGTTCCGGCTACGGACTGGGGACGTACCAGGGCTTTTTCAATAGTCCCGCCTATCGGGGGAGACTGTTCTACAATCGCCGCTCCTATCCGGACGGAGAGATCTACTCCTGCATTGGCATAGCGCGACAAAACGAGCGCTTTCCACCGCGAACCCTGGGAACCTGTCGCAGTAATGAAGAGTTGAACCAGCTCAAACAGGAGGAGCTCGCGGCCTTCGTGCAGGCCGTGGAGCCCGGAGCTCTTTACATTCACCACGAGGACCTGGGCCTCTATTCCAGGACTCAGACGGAATGGGAGCTTCGCGACGAAGGTTGCCGCAAGCGCTGGCCCAACGACGATTTGAAGGCAATGGACGGCGGGGCAGGAGGTCTAGCTCACGGGTACAACAGCCTGTTGGATGCCATCTACTCGGTCAAGAATGAAGAGACCGGTTACAACGCCTCCAGGGACTGCATCATAGTGCTGATTTCACCGGTCTATATGGCCTTTGGAGTCGGAAAAACACCTTACCATCACGATTCCATCGAGGCTGCCCGGCAGGACTGGAACAATGTACGGGAACTCTGGGTCAACATCTTCAGGCAGCTCAAGTATCAGGGGCCCAGAATCCAGGGTGGATTTCGGGAGATGTTTCCGTTCGAAGGGCCCGGACAGACATGGCCTCTCGCGCTGAACCAAAGGCTGCGTGAGGAAGACCTGGATTTCGGCATCTACGTTTTTGTGGTAGAGGGCGCTAACTACTACAATTCGGATTCCACGTTCACTGCAGCCCCAATTGGCAATTCCAGCTTTGCAGGTGCGACCACCTTC
>JALLOM010000474.1 GCA_027717865.1 Acidobacteria bacterium AH-259-O06
GTACAGGGTCTGTTTAGTCTCGCACAGATCAGGGCCAGGTCAAAGAATAAAAATGAGACGCGCGTCCCCATGTGTTTTCTTGAAGAATCCGATAAAATGGCCCGCGCGCGCAAACGAATTGATTATGGGAAAGAAAACAATAGGCACTTTACTGAGCCTTTTAGCCCTAAGCCTTGCTGTTTTGCTCGCAGCCACGGGCCCGTCAACAGAGGCAATAGAAAGCATTACCATGGCTGATCTGAAATCGCATCTCTACTTTTTGGCCTCCGACGAAATGCGAGGCCGCGATGTCAATACGGTGTCTAATGAAATCGCTTCTCGCTACCTGGCTCATCGTTTCGAATTGATGGGACTGAAACCGGTCGAAAATGACAGCTATTTTCAATACTTCTCCCTGGTTCAGGCAAAATTGTCCGAGCCAAACCGTCTCGAAATCCAACATTCCCAATCCCCCCTTTCGACAATCGCCATACTCAAGAAAGATTTTGTCCCATGGAGTTTCTCCGCTAATGCCAGGGTCTCCGCACCCTTGGTTTTTGTAGGTTACGGAATCACGGCGCTTGAGCACAGCTATGACGACTACCACGGAATCGACGTTCGGGGAACGATCGTGGTGATGATGAATCATGAACCGGGTGAGAAGGATCCCAACAGCCCCTTCGACGGGTTAGTCCACTCCGAGTACAACAGGGTGCTTTACAAGATCCTGAATGCTCAAGCCCACGGTGCCGTGGGCGCGATTTTCATTCCCGACGAGGCAAACCACCCAAGAACAAATTTTTCGCGTACGCTGCGCTCTGTTTGGCCGGAAGATGCCTTACGCGAACGTTACAGCCTTAAACTTTGGAGTGATCAAGTCAAGATTCCGGCGCTGCATGTTTCCCGTGAGATCGCAGGGGCACTGGTAGAAAGCAGTAAAACCAGCGTGGAGAAGATTCAGAAAAAGATCGATCAAGGATACCAACCTCACAGTTTTCCATTGCTGGGAGTGGAAACCACCGTCGAAACTGCCGTCATTCGAAGTGAAACCCGTGTGCGCAACGTCCTGGCTTACCTTCCTGGTTCCGATCCACGATTGAAGGACGAAGTGGTCATTGTGAGCGCTCACTTTGATCATGTCGGATCCCGCAAGGGAGAAGTTTTCAATGGAGCCGATGACAATGCCAGTGGAACAGTCGGCTTATTGGAAGTTGCTGAGGCTTATGCCCTGAGTTCAGAAAAACCGAAGCGCTCGATGCTCTTTGTGGGTTGGAATGCTGAGGAGCGAGGTCTTCTCGGTTCTCGTTACTATGTGGAAAGACCGACTTTTCCATTGGAGAAAACCACAGCTGTGTTTCAAATGGATATGATTGGTCGAAATGAGGAGGTCCCTGATCCTCAAAATTCGCGCTTTCGAGGCCTCGAGAAACAAACTGCCGAGGAAAACGCAAACAGTGTGAACGTAATGGGCTACAGTCGCAGTCAAGATCTTCGTCATCTGGTCGTGCAAAACAACCAGCGGATTGGTTTGGACGTCAGGTTTCGATATGACAACAACACCATCAACTTGCTGCGTCGCAGTGACAACTGGCCATTTCTGATCAACGGTGTGCCCGCCCTCTTTTTTCACACCGGCCTGCATCCCGACTATCACCAGCCAACGGATACACCGGACAAAATTAACTACTCCAAGATGGAGAAAATAGTCCGTCTGGTTTTCCTTAGTAGTTGGAATGCGGCTAATGCCTCCACTCCACCTCGTCTCAACAAAAAGTGGAACAGAAGATGAGTGCCGAGCTGGCGGAAGCCTTTGTCGACCAGGCCAAGCACCACCTGATACAGGACTTTTTACCCAAAGTGGGCCGCTGCGTTGAGCTGCTCTCCGATGAGGAGATCTGGTGGCGAGCAAACGAAAACACTAACAGCGTGGGCAATCTGATTCTTCACCTGTGCGGAAATGTTCACCAATGGATCACTGCGGGGCTGGCTCAGCAACCCGATACCCGTCAGCGAGATCTGGAGTTTGCCGAGAGAGGGCCCATCCCTGGTGATCAGCTAATGAAAAAGCTCGATCAGACGCTTAACCAGGCCGTTCGGGTTCTGGATTCGCTGGAGCTCGATACTTTCTTAAGGAAGCACCACATTCAAGTTTACGAGGTCACAGGACTGCAGGCCATCTTTCATGTGGTCGAGCACTTCTCTTATCACACCGGGCAAATCATCTGC
>JALLOM010000475.1 GCA_027717865.1 Acidobacteria bacterium AH-259-O06
TCGTTGGCGCGTCCCAGGTATCCTCCGATGCGCGCCACCAGGCGCACTGCCTCACCCACGGTCGAGAGCCGCTTCAGACGTTTTTTTTTCGCGTAGGCCCGCAGGACTTGCAGTTCGAGATCCGAGAAGAGTACCTCCGCGGGCAGTTCCGGGGCCTCTCTCCCCAGGAGAGTCATCAGCATGATCCGCCAGGCGATCACCAGGTTAATGGCAATTGCCCTACAGATGCGCTCCGCGCTTTGGTGGCCGATCTCTTCGATGCGGCAGCCCGACTTCAGCACTCGATGCCAGTCTTCGATGCGCCAACGCAGGCAATACCAACGCAGGCATTGAACAGCGTCTTCGGGCGAAGCGATGTCTACGGTGCTCAGAAGGAACCACTCGATGGCTTCGGCCCCCGCAGACGGCGATTCCTCCCGTGCATGAATCACCCAGATCTCAATGGGGTCTTTATCTTTGTGATATTTGGGAGGACGAATTTGCATCCGTTCATAGCGCACCGAGAGGTCGGCCCGGCGGCGGGGTCTTTTGGGGCGAGCCTTGCGCTTGCTGAGCTTGGGCCGGGCGCTCTGGCGCGCCACCTGGATGCGGACCTGGGTCTGCACGGGCGCCTCTCGGACGCTTTCAAACAGGGTCAAGTCCTCTCCCATGAGCTTGCGGCTATGATGGGCCCGCACCAGCAAATCGACACTCGGGTTACGGCGCTGCTCGTCGAACAGCTCGAAGAAATCCGCTTCCCGGTCGCAGACGTTGATCAGTCGCGTCTGGGGCATTTGCGGAGCCAGATCCATCAGGTCGCGCAGACCTTCAATCCAGCAGAAGCTCTCTTTTTTTTCCTCGATCGGGATGGCCCAGCTCGGCCGCTCCTCTTGCGGCGATTTCAACTGGGGGGCCCAGCACTGGGCGCGCAAGACCCCCAGAGGCAGTCCGTTCGGGGCCACGGCCAAGGTCGAGTGCAGGTGCAATCCCCGCGTCTTCGCGCCGGTCTGGTTGCTCCCGATCACTCCCAGACCTTCACACTGAGCCAGGCGGGTATAGTTCAGATCGCTGCCGTCCGAGATGCACAACACCGTGCGCTGCCCCTGCATGCGCCGCACCGTCTGTTCCCGGTGAGGTCGCACAATATGGGGCAGGCTCACCGCCTCCTCGTCCGGGTGGTCGATCAATCGATAGTAAGCCTTCACCGCCGGCCAATCCCCCTGGGCCACCCCGCTAAAGGCGCGACCCGGTTCCTGGGCCTGGGCTGCCGCACTCCTCACCAATCGTCGGCTCCGCCGCGCGTCCCCCAGCGGCGCCTCGCCGAACTCCTGCTCCGCCCAATTCTCTCCGTCCACCCCTTCGGCCGCACCCAGGGGCCCCAACCCGGCACCCTCGGGCAACCCCAGGCGGGCGCGGAACTCCTTCTCGAGCGGATACACATAGATGTCCTTGATCGTCTCCTTGCGCTGGGTGAAACGATCCTGTCGCCCCCGACCCTGAGTTCGACCCACCCGGGTCCAGTTCGCTGCCCGATAGGATGCACCCGAAAAGCGGGTCGTGTCCACGAAACTTTCCACCAACCACGGACGGTATCCGTAGCGCTGCTCGAAGTCTTCCGGGAGGCGCTCCAGAGCCAGGCTGAGCACCCGCGACGCCAGGTTGTGACAGGCCACGCTGGGCCGGATCAGAAAACGGCTCAGGCACACGATGCCGTGCAAATGGGCTCGCCTTTGCTCCGCATCCCAACCGATCCAGCGGTCTCGGTCCGCCAGTTGCAGCGCCGGGGCGGCAACGCCCAGCGCTCCCAACCAGCCGTGCTCGGAGCCCACCAGATAGCGCAACTGCCGACCCACCAACGGCCCGGCCCCTCGCGGATGTTCCCGGATCATCAACTCGTTCCAGATCCGCATCTGCTCTTCCTCACTCACCAGGACGAGTTCCAAGCTCCGCACCTCACCCGTCTGCTCAGGCACCTCGGCCGGCTCCTCCACCGGACCCGCCAAGCGTCGCGGACCAGAGGCGCCTTTCCGGATCCGGGGAGGCGGCAGCCGGAAACACCCCTTCGCTTCCAACTCCCGCAAGGCTTTCAGGCAACCGGCGGTCTGTGGCCGCCCGCCGGGATCGTGCAATCTAAACTGGTCGCACAAAAAAGCGGCCAACTCGCTTCGCGAGAAGAAATCTCTTTCCTCCAGCAACCGACTCACATACTCTATGCTCTCAGGC
>JALLOM010000476.1 GCA_027717865.1 Acidobacteria bacterium AH-259-O06
TAATGGTCGTCCCGACCATGAAAAGTCCCCTCCCCCTCGTTGTACAGAAGGAATTGTCCCTGAATGATAAGGCTTAATGGGTTAGAAGGCAAAGTCCACGGTTTTATATACTAAACCGAAAGATAGATGGGGCCATTCTACCCAACATTCTGAAGTCCGATTCACTCCCCCGTGGGCACCAGGCGTTTGAGTTCTCAAAACCAGTTGAGGACGACGTGGATGGGCTGAGCGGTCTCTTCTACGGGTTCTTTCACCAGGAATCGCTGCCCGTCTCCGGTCACGCAGTATTGATCACGAATGGGGTCCACTCTCACGCCCGTTTGAAAGAGGACCTTGGGGATACCAGTCTCCAGTGTGGAACCCGACTTCACCTCCACCGCCGCCATCTTTCCATCAAGGCCGAGGTAGAAAAGCTCTTTTCCGTCTGCTCTCCACAGAGCTTGACAGCCCCCGGCTTTGGAAACTTGGCGTTTTTCAGTAAACTCGGGGAAGGAAGCCACGTAAACCTCCCACCTTCCCGACTCATTGGAGTTGTACGCAACCCATTGCCCATCAGGGGAGAGGTGAAACTCATCTTTGTCAAAAGGGGTCTCCAGCAGGAGCTTTGGTTTTTGATCTTCAAGCAGGGGCAAGGCGTACACAGCCCTACCGCCCGTAAGGATATAGACGATGAAGCGTCCATCTGGGGACCAGTCCTCGATCCATTTGTTGTCCTCAGATTCGAACAGGACTTCTTCCCCGCCACCGCCCATGGTCTTTTGGAAGAGGTCTGTCACGCCTTTTCGGTTGGAGCCAAACGCTATCTGGCGTCCGTCTGGGGACCAGATCGGATCTCCGGCGCCAGAAAACGTGAACCGAGAGAAAATGCCGCTCGACAGTTCAAGTAACCAAGTGTCGCCGGCGCGCCCCACCGCCACTCGCTTTTCATCCGGCGAGAGAACAATTTGCCCGTATGGTCCGGGTTCCCCCACTAACCCCAGCTGTTTGCCCGCTCGGTCCAACCAGACCAGCCTGCTGTTGGCTGTACCGCCACTGTGGTACACCAAAACTCCGTTTTCTGAGACGGAAAAAGTCATGACACTAGCGGATGTGTATCGTCCCACCTGTTCGACGATGGGAAATGGCTCGGCTGTCACCTGCAAGTTCTTCACGTCAAACGGTTGGGCCATCAGTGTCTGTTCCCGCCCGAAGAGCAGATACCCAGGTGGGGCGTACGCCACGTTAGAATCGGCCCTCAAAAGAAACTTGCTTTCTTTGGAGTCAAGAGATCCAATGTAAATCCCGCTTTGCTCCTGTTGTTGGCTTCGAGCCAGATACAGAAAGTGGCGACCATCCGGTAAGAAGTAGGGCCATTGATGGGAAATTTCTTGCCGTGACTGATCCAGTGTGGTGACGGGTGTCGCTTCGCCCCCTGCCGCCGAAACACGGTGGAGAGGACCTGCAGCAGTCGGTGCAAAAACAATCGTCCCATCCCGGCTCCAGGTGCCCCCTAGACCGAAAGGCGCCTCAGCGAGCGTGAGAGAAGGTCCCCCCGAGGCGTCGATTTTTTTCAGTTTTCTATCCGCAAAAAATCCAATAAAGCGACTGTCCGGGGACCAAAAGGGAAGGGCAGCCCCTTCCGTGCCGCTCAGCTTTTGAGCCGTTAGGGCATCCATCTTGCGCACCCAAAGGTATGCATTGCCACTCTCGTCCAGGCCGCTAAAGACGATCTGCTGTCCATCGGCTGAAACGACGGGGAGATCATAGGATCGAAACGATATCTTCTCCGGCGGGGAGATGAGAAAACGGATGGTATGCAACCCCTCGGGTGACTGACCGAAATGAAGCGCCGCAATGATCACCGCAGCCACTGTCATGACACCACTCAGCAAAGCCCACGGCAGGACTTGCTGCCGGTAAGAAGGCGCAGCCTTGGGCAACGCTAACTCAGTGTCCAACGAAGGCTCGCTCAGTGCTTGCTTCATCTCAATTCGGGCGTCACCAATGTGCTGGAGACGCTCATGAGGGTCTTTCTGGAGGCATCGACGCAGAAGAGTGCGGATGTTCCAAGGTGTGTTCTCAGGCAGCACCTCCCAATCCGGCTCACCCTTGAGAATCCCAGCCAGAGTTTCCGTGACCGTCTCTCCCTCAAAGGGCCGCTTGCCGGTCAATAGTTCATACAGCGCGCTGCCAAAGGCCCAGATATCCGCTCTTTTGTCCACC
>JALLOM010000477.1 GCA_027717865.1 Acidobacteria bacterium AH-259-O06
CGAGCCTCTGGCCGTACGCGTGTTCGCCGGAAACACAGCGGACTGCAGCACACTGGGGGATCAGATCGAGATTCTAAAGCAGCAGTTTGGAGTGCACGAAGTGGTGTTCGTGGGCGATGGCGGTCTGGTGAAAAGCTCGGGAAAGCAAGCCTTAAACGGAGAAGGCTGGCGTTATATCACGGCCCTGAGCGATCCGCAGATTCGCAAGCTGCTCAAGGCGGGAACCCTTCAGATGGGTCTGTTTGAGGAGAGGATCTGTGAAGTAGAAGCCGATGGGCTTCGCTATATCTTGCGCAAAAATGAAGCGCAAGCCCGAAAGATCCACCATCGCTTAGAGGACAAGCTGGGCAAACTGAGGAGCCAAGTGACCGCTCGCAATGAAAAGGTCGCTCAATCCTCGCGCTGCCAACCGGAAGCGGGACTGCGCCAAATGCAGGAATGGGTCAAGGGACACAAGTTGTCAAGTTTTGTTTCCCTGCGTCTGGAGGACAGGATGCTTCATATCGAGATCGATGAGGTGGCTCAAGAACAGGCCACTCTCTTGGCGGGCTGCTATGTCATTGAAACCGATGTGGCCAAGCAGCTTTTGGATGCCCAAACGGCGCATGATTGCTACAAAGATTTGGCCCATCTAGAACAGGACTGGCGGACCCTGAAGACAGGCTTGCTGGCGATTCGGCCGGTCTTTGTGCGCAAAGAAAGCCGCACTCGAGGACATGTCTTTGTTTGTATGCTGGCCTTGAAGATCAGCCGAGAAATCCAAAAGCGATTGGCAGCTGCCTTTGGCACCACTGAAACTGATCGCTATGCGGTAACCTTGGAGGATGCCTTCTCTGCCCTGAATCGACTTTGTTTGCTGCACTATCCGGTGCCAGGGCAAGCGAATCTCTACATCCCTGTTCTCCCTGGCGCCGATGAGCATCAGGGCCGCATCCTTGAAGCTCTCAATGTGCACTTTCCCAAGCGATTGAAAATGTAGACAGTAGCAAATGTTCTCGTCACATTCATAACTACTCTTTTTACAGCTGGTTAGCGGCACAAATCCGCTCAAGCTTACGGGGAAGATCCGCCCGATTACCCCCTGGATACACCTAAGATAGCCCCCAAATAGAAGGAGTTATCCCCGAGGTACCAGGCCAAAAGAAGGCCTCTGACGGTGGTGTGGTAGTGGGCAATTCAGGACGGCGAAAGCAGCATCCAGAGCTTTCGCAGGGTTGTGCCTGCACCACAGGCGCGGGCGATGTCTCTGTGGACATTTCGACCACTTGCTTGCCGAGTGGCTTTCGTGCCAGTGGATTTCTTGGCCATCGTCCCTCCTTCCGTAGTTGGCTGTTTAGGTTTTTCAAAACAACCTAGCACAGGGCGGTAGCCACTCACCTACAGCAGGTTTGCCGGACCTACTTGTGATTCACGAAGATCGTTTCAATGGGCCTGTTACCTCCGGGAGAATTCCTTCTATTTGGGGGCTATCTTAGGTGTATCCAGGGGGTAATCGGGGGGTATTTGTGTTCAACATTTCAGCTTCAATGATCTCATATGAAGAGAGTTAGGTACTCCCAAAGTGCCGGTTCGTTTTGCCCATAATCGATGACAGGCGCGGGCGATGTCTACAGAAACAAGAAGTTCCAGATATTGGAGACGAGTTCGACAACAGAAGCGGAAGTGGAATACAGCAAACCCGATGATCGCCCTTTGCGATCCAAACTTACCGAACTTCAATACCGGGTCACGCAGCAAGACGCTACGGAACCTCCGTTTCGTAATGAGTACTGGAACAATAAAGCCGAGGGGATCTATGTGGACGTCGTCAGCGGAGAACCTCTGTTTAGTTCGATCGACAAGTTCGATTCCGGTACTGGTTGGCCCAGCTTCACAAAGCCCCTCGAGCCAGAGAACATCGTCAAAAGGCAAGACCGGGGCTTCTTTATGGTACGAACCGAGGTACGGAGCAGACATGCCGATTCGCATCTGGGACACGTCTTTGCAGACGGCCCGGGACCGGCCGGCCTCAGGTACTGCATCAACTCGGCGGCGCTTCGGTTTATCCCGAAAGATCGTCTGCAAGAGGAAGGCCACGAGGGGTACGTCAATCTATTCAATTAGGAACTGAGCCTGTAGTCTGCGGAGTCGAAAGAGAATGCTCTTTCCTGGAACTTGCCTTGAAATAGTTGATCAGTCAACTATCGCCCCGCCGCGCCCGGC
>JALLOM010000478.1 GCA_027717865.1 Acidobacteria bacterium AH-259-O06
GAACGATCACTCAAGGCCTCGAAGGGACGGTTGCAACCCTTATACAACCTCGGCCTACTCTGGCTCTCTGTAGGGGATCTTAAGCGAAGCGAAAGCTATTTTTCCGCGGTGTTAGAGGGATTCCCAGAGTTTGTTCCTGCGATTCACGCTCTGGGAGCCCTGTCTGAGGCTGCCGGTGAAAACCAAGCTGCTATCCGTTACTTCGACAAGGCTATCGGGCTCTTTCCCGGCGCAGTTTTTTCACATTACGGGCGAGCACAGATTTATCTGCGCCAGCAAGAATGGGAGAAGGCCACTACATCACTGAAAAGGACCTTGTCACTATCCCCCAAGTTTCTCCGGGCGTACCTGGATCTCAGCAATCTCTATGGCTTACAAAACCGCCTGGGAGAAGCTCAAGACATGCTGGACCGAGCTCTCAGGCTGGATCCGCAAAACCAAGAAGCACGCCAGATTTTGAAGCGAATTAAAGAGTCAAGCAGAAAGCGAAGGCTGAAAAAGTGAAAAGATGGGCTCCCCCTAAAACAAAACCGGGCACTCATGTCCGAGTGCCCGGTTGCGCTGCAACTGAACCAATTTTAGAATATGAACTTCAATCCAAACTGCATCTCCCTCCCCGGTCCTGCCGAGAAGATTTTCCCTGTTGTACCTAGACCAATCTTTCTTAGCCCAGCTGTTCAGCCTCAAGAAGCGAACCGTTCGGAAGTACCTGAAAGAAGGCAAAATTAAAGGCCGGAAGCTGGCCAAGAGATGGTACGTGTCGGATGAGAGCCTGAAGGAATATTTTGGGGCTTCTGAACGAGAAGATTCAAATCGTGTCTGAAACCGAAAGCAACTCGCGAAGGAATCCTGTTGCATCACGCCAGGCATGAAATGCCATGTGATCTCTCTGCATGACGGCTTCCATTTGGATCTAAATCCAAGGAGGCTCCATACCTCCCAAGGGCTCTTGTCCAGTTTGAGAATGAGATGAGGCTTTTGGTGGATCAGAGGATGAAGTGGGCCTTTCTAATTTGAAGATCGTCCCCTCATGGGTTTGCGTTCCTAAAAGTCCTGAGCTAGTCTGCCAGTAGGAGAGAGACAATGAGAGAAAAGACTTTTTTATCTTGTCTTCTTGCCATCTGCCTCTTAGCCGTCCGCGGGATCTCCCGCGCCGGCGGAGCCCATCAGGAAGGATTGCTGGCGTACGGTGTCACATCGGTGCGGGACATGGCCGGTTGGCTTTCGTGGCTGAACGCGTTGGCGGATCGCGGCGACGCGACCAGCGATCCCGTGCCCCGCTACTTCTTCGGGGGGGAAAGCTTCGGAGGGAGCCAGATGGCCTCGGGCGATGCCAACTTGCTGATTCATAGTCAGGACGATGCCCGAAGGTATGCGCGCCACTGGCACGAACATGGCGCGCACTTCATCAAGGTCTTCACCTCACTTCCCTGGCCGCTCCATAGGGCCGTGGCCCAGGAAGCCCGCCGGCTGGGCTTGCCCGTGGCGGGACACATGTCGAATGTGGAACGAATTACCAAGAGCGTAACGCTGGGCTACGCGGTTCTGGAACATACCATGAACCCCCGTCCGTACGACGACGTGCTCCAGCTGCTGGCGCAGGTCGGCACGCGATGGGATCCCACGCTTCGCGGGGGCTATTTCTTCCTGCGAGACGAAGCCGAATGACTGTCGGACCCGAAGTTTCGGGCGTTTACTCCGGAGGAAGCGGTGCGTCGCGCCCAGCGGCCGGTTTGGGAAGAACAGCTTGCTGGGATTCGTGCAGCCCATCACGTCGGGGTCAAGCTCCAGGTCCGAACGGATGCTCCCTCGAGTGCGTTCTTTGGCGCGTCGCTTCACTGCGAGATGGAGCACTTTGTTCAGGCAGGGCTGATGCCGCTGGAGGTGCTGCGCATCGCGACCCAGCAGGCTGCTGAAGCCGTCGGCGCGGACGACCGGCTCGGCATGCTCGAACCCGGTAAGCTCGCCGATTTGGTCTTGCTTGATGCGAGCCCCTTAGACGACATCAAGAACACGCAAACCATCTGGCGGGCGATCAAAGGCGGGTGGGTGTTCGATCCGGAAAAATTGCGCCCTCCAGCGTCAGCTGGTCCCGCCATGATCAGCAAACGTTCTCTTCAACTGGTTTGACAAACTCAAGCGCCTAGTGCCGACGGGGCAGTGATTTAACCTGCTGTATGGTTGCCAGGACAGAC
>JALLOM010000048.1 GCA_027717865.1 Acidobacteria bacterium AH-259-O06
GCGTGCTGGCCTACCACCTGCTGGTGGCCATCGAAAAGTACTTGCTGGATGAGGGAATCCACACCTCCTGGTCGACGATCCGCCGGCAGCTCAGCACCCACCAGGTGGTGACGGTGGTCCTGCCCACGGCGAACGGCACCATTCTACGCATCCGAAAGGGAACCCCCCCGGATCGCGAGCAGCGGCAGATCTACAACGTCCTCCGGGTTCCACTGGAAGTCATGAAACCGGTCAAGACCTGGACGCGGCCAATTTGTAGTGACTGAAAAAAATCGCAACCCCTCATCAACAAAGGATTTTGCTCAACGCACCGCGGAAGTTAGGCTCAAGAAGGCGGGAAAACTACGGTGCCCGAGCACGCTCCAGTTGGTGTACCAGAGTGCGGCGTAGTCGTCGGGTCTTGGCTAGAATTTTCTTGCGGGCCGTCTCGCTGAGTGTGAGCAGCAGTTCCTGGTGCTCGAGCGGCGTCAGAGAGGCGACATAGCCCTGCCAGTAGATGAGAATGACCGTGGTGGTGGGGCGCAGCAGATCCAGGGTGCGCGGGCGGGTTTTGCCATTGAGTTCCTTTCGATCGGTGCGCAGCAAATACCACTGCAGCAAACTATAGGTGAGCAGCACGAAAACCACTTGATTGACGACGAGATTAAAAGAGCGCGAGGAGAAATCCTCCAAGTCGGAGAAACCTTTCAGTTGCCGATGCCGTTCTTCAATGGTGGTGCGCAGCCGGTAGTCCTGGCGGCTGCAGGCCGGATCCGAGACGGGTCCGGTATCGAGCAACACCCAGTATTCGTGGTGGCCATCGGCATATACCTCTCGATTGACGATGGCCTGCAGAGAAATCGGGCAGGCGGAATAAGTCTCGAGTCCGGAGACAGCAGCGATCTCGGAGCGCAGGCGCACCCTCGAGGGATCCGTAGGGGAACGGGGCGCTTCGGCTCGGCGTTGGGCCAGTGTTTTCTGCCGGGCCGCTTCGCGCTTGCGCACGCGCTCGGGGCGATGCACCGGCACCGGCCGAGGCGCGGGGGCGGCAGGCTCCCAGGGCCGAAACGTCAGTTGATCCGCTTGAGCCAGCCCCACCACGTCCTGGTAAATATCCTGATTGCGCCGGGCGGGAATGAGCACCCGGATGCCCCACTGCTGGTGACAGCGAGCGATCGCCGCTCCATCCAGAAAACCGCGGTCGAGAATTAATCGTTTCATCACCCCTCGACCATGGAAGCGGACAAAGTCTTCCACCAAGCTCCAGAGAATGGGACTTTCATGGTCTTGGCCGGAGGTCACCTCCAGGCCCGCATAGAGAAAAAACTGGCTGGCGCGGTTGGTGTGGATCAGGCTCACCAGCTTATAGCAGCGGCGCCACACGCAGCCGGCACGCTCCTGGGCTGTCAACTTGCCGCTGTCGACCGGATGGTTGTGTTCATCGAAGAGAAGCCGCGCCGAGCCCTCGTAGTTGGGGTTGTCAGGCACAAACAGGTAGGTGGCATCCCCAATAAAAATCCCCTCCCGGTCCAAGGCGTGGTGCTGCTGGAAGATGCCCACCACGTCGCGATTAAACCAGCTCTGAAGCAAGCCCGCATCGGTGCGCCGGGCCATCTTGCGCAAATAGTCCTGATCACAGGGGGTCTGGCGATCGTAGTCGTTTTTGTGATTGAAGCCTTGGCAGCGCAGCGACACGTCGCCCGTCTGCGGGTGCGTCGCTTTGTGTCCCATGCGGGGCCCAAAGGCCTGCACCAGCCCGCCGGAGCGCACCACGTACGGAAAGGCGTGAAAATGATGCACCCCGTGAAAGCGCATGGAGATGTCGCTGGCCAGATAGACCCACAGCGGCACATCGTGTTTGCGGCAGGGAGAGGGATAGGTGTCGGCCAGTTTTTCCAGCACTTTTTTCTGGGTGATGGCCCGAAAGAAGTCGGCCTCGCACACTTCGCCCACCCCTTCCACGTAATCAAACTCGCCGCGCCGAAACGCCTCCAGCACGAGCGCGTCGTTGCGCTCAAAAAGCCAGGCCACTGAAGTGGGCGCGGTCGGCTCCATGCTAGATGTCCTCGCGCCGCAACTGCTCGATCCGGTCGATGCCGGCCACGATCTCCTTCCCGCTCTTGGTCACCTGGGCCCGAGCCCGGCGAAGTCGCAAGTACGCTTCACTTTTCTGGCGGATCTCGGCCACCCGTCCCGCGGGAAGCACCCGCAGGCGGGTTTTCCCTCGCTCGCTGGAGCTCAGCACCATGCTACGGTGCAGCTGGCCGCGCTGACAAGCACAGTTGGGCTTTCCGCACTTGCGGGCCAGCTCATAGACATTCCCCTTGACCAGCGCTCCCCGGGCCATGACCACCTTCACCGCCTTCTTGAGTTCGTCCAGATGACGCCGCAAAGCCAGTCGCAATCGGCTCAGTTCGGCGTCTCGGCCCCTTTTCTGCATGCGACTAAATATTACCACATACAGACTGACAGAAAATGACGCGGAAAATCGGCAGCCTTGGCTAAAATGCACGAGTAGGCTCGCGCAGGGCCTCGTGGACAGCGACCTCAGGCCGGCCTTATTCTAGTGTCTGAATCGCAGTGAAGCGCTAATCGCCTGCAGGCAAGAGCGATTTTTAGATAACTGGTTATCCAGCTTCACCACCTTCTCAGGGTATCCATCTCCTTCAGGCAAGGCACGACAACTGAAACCTCGATGTTGAATGCTCGATCGGAAACGTGAAGGACCTTATGGCATGTGAATCCCGGCACCAAGTACACGCGATCGGGACCGCACAGACGCCTGTCGGGGAAGCTTCCCAGAGGCCGCGGTGCGGATGTCATGGGCAAGGATCCGACCACATGCCCACCGCTGGGCCCGGCAGCGGTGGACCGCAAGGCCGGGCCCATCACACATGGCGGCGCAGTATGCGGCGAAGCAGATTTTCATCAGCCCGGTGTTTGAGGATCTTTCGTCCCTTCAGGGTGGCAACCGGAATATCATTCCCATAGAGTTTGATCAAATGCGCGGATTTGGAGATATTCACGATTCGTATCTCAAAATCCAACTCCTGCTGCAGATTCTTTAGGACCTGCAGAGCCTCATGACATAGATGACAGCCAGGGCGCGTGTAAAAATCGATTTGAAGAGCGCTCATTGGTGGTCTGGAAGTAACTGTGGTTGATTAGAGAAAATACTGACTGTCTTTGTGGTGATTAACTGCTGCTGGACACAGTGGCCATTAAAATGTCCAGCCTTGGCGTGTTATGTCTGTATGGTTTGACCAGTATGTCAATATCCTTATCCCCATCGAGGTCAGCCGTCTTTCCTTCGTGAACACCTTGGCCTCTTGATATTTCTCTTTTCTGGAAATTACCGTCGCCATCACCTAGAAAGATCCACATTCTGGCTTCGGGATTATCCACTTTCTCACGCGACCACTGCCCCATCTCGCCACAGAAAATATCCAGATTACCGTCGTTGTTCACATCAGCCAACTGCAAGCTGTGCCCGTGTTGTACGTCAAATCCCAGCAGATCGTGACCAACCCACGAACTGGACTCAGCTGGATCTCCCCTGCACTCATACCACTTCAAGCGGCCCACACCATCGCCAATCACAAAAACCACTTCGGGTGGACCGCCCTCTTTCAATTGGCCCGCCGCTGCCCGAGTGAATCTCTGGACATCGTCTATGATATGGGCTGTGTAGCTCATTTGGCGACTGTGCTCAAACCAGCGGCCCCCTCCGATAATATCTGTCTTACCATCTCCATCAATGTCCGCTTGAGCTAATCCCTCATGCTCTCCATCAGAGTTCCAGGAATAGACTTTTTTGTAAGACCAGGGCGAGGTGGCTCTGGAATCCGAGGGTATATCGGCTATGAACAGAGCCTTGGCCCTCTGGTTCCAGAAAACTAGTTCCGTCTTCCCGTCGCCGTCAAAGTCCCCAAAGATTTGATCGTGGTGCTTGTTGGCTCCGGAGTTTTTAATAATGTGGCGTGTCCATGGGGTGCTCGTGTCGTAGTGTGGGTATGGATTTTCCCACCAGTACAAATGATTACCCGTTGCATCTTCTCCCATGACAATGTCTAAGTCCCCATCCCTGTCGATGTCGTAGAATGCACCGCCCGCCTCGATGGGGAGGAGATCTTTGTCAATCAGGTATCTGACCCACCCGTCCGAGTCACGTCGCAGCCAAACCATTGAAGGAGCTCTCCGTCGGGCTCCAATCACCAAATCATTTAGACCATCCTGATCAATATCCAATACCAGGCAAGCCGTCTGCTCAACGGACTCGCCAGGTACAGGAAGGTTTCCGTTGGCACTTGACAGGCGCTTCCACACGATCTCTTTGGCGTGAGCTGCCTTGTTTTTGACAAACCAGAGGCGCGCCGTAGGTTCCTGCTTCAGGAACCTCAGGAGCAGCTTTGCCACCTTTTCCCTCCCTGACATGGAAGGATGAGTGCCGTCAGATGCCAGATCATCTCGGGTGTAGACAAGACCATCGCTGCGTCCCCGAATGCCGTCCAACCACAGGTAAGGTCCCCACGCCAACCAGGGTGAGCGCACTGGTCCTCTGTGCGGATCGTAATTCAACTCGGGTTTGCCCGCGATCTGGTCTGCAATTACCCATTTCACCGCAAATCCGCTTTCGTAAGCGTGAGGCTCCGGGTTTAATGGTGTTTCGGCAAAGCCTGCATAAATCCGGCTGGAGAGGTAAGCGATCCTCACATTCGGGAATCGGGCAGCAAGGATGTGCAGCGTGGAAACCAGGTAATCTTGCAATGTTCTCGCCTCTTCTGGAAAGGGCCGCGAGGGCATCGGGGTCGCCTGTTTAAGCCACACGACCTGTACTTGTTGGGGGGTTACACCTGCCTCAGAGAGCCTCCCATCCACGACCCGCCAAAAGTTTGCACTCGGGTCCGCCGTCACCTGGGCAACTTGTCCTCCCTGGGCTCCGTCGACAATCAGCAAGCGCGGGTTTATCTCAGGATCGGCCAGCGCCAGCTTCTTAAAGACGCGAAACTCCTGGGTCGTGTTAGACATCCCGATCGATAGCAGTACGACTTTTCCGTCCTTTGATTGCTCTCCTTTTTTGTTGTGGGGTACGATTCCCTTCGCCAGTTTCAAGCCGGCTTGCAGATGCCTTTCTGGGGGCGTATTCCTGCCGCCCGGGTAAAGCCCGCCCTGCTGATCCTTGTAGCTGCCCGTTCCGAGTTCAGTGAGGGGAACGAGACCGGTGGACTGGCGCGGAGGGTTTGCCCTCTTGAAGGCTTCGGTGTGTCGTCGTCTCCACTCAAGCGCTCGCCGCAAGTAGGCCGCTTCTTCCAGCGTCAGTGTCTCCCCTCGCTGCTGCTTGTCTCGCAGTCCCTGGGCTTTTCGCACGTCGATCTCCTCTTGCTGCCCGGGCGCCTGCGCCGCAACCGCCAGGAAGACAGTTAAAACCAATAAACCGATAAGATAAACTTTCATCAGACACCCGCCCTTTCAGGCTAGAGCCCTGTCTACTGAGTCCCTTCTTTTCATCGTTTCCCGAGTCAGTATAGTCATGAGAAACGTAAAATCGTAGGGCTGAAACCGTTTCATGATATATTTTCTTGTCAAGGGAGTGAACATAATGAAAATGACTCGCCGGACGTTGTTGAAAGGGGCTGCTGTGGCGGCAATGGGGAGCTTCCCCCGCTCCAGTTATGCCGAGGAGAGGCTAAATATCTACTGGGGTGATCTGCACTGCCACTCCAACCTCAGCTACGGTGAGGGCGACCCGGAAGAGGGCCTCAAAGCGGCGCGCGAGCACCTTGACTTTGCCACCATCACGGCCCACGCCGCCTGGCCGGATATGCCTGAGGAGAAGGGTCGTCTCGGCTGGGTAAGGGATTACCACAAAACAGGCTTTGCGAAAGCGCGCCGTGGCTGGCCCGGCCTGCAGCAGATGATGAAGCGATACCAAGTCGAGGGAAAGTTCATTCCCTTCGTTTCCTACGAATGGCACAACATGAAGTACGGCGATCGAACGATCGTCTATCGAGACCTTGATGGGGCGTTGGTTTTACCGGACACCCTCGAAGAGTTAACTGCGCGGCTCAAGGGCCGCAATGCAATGATTATCCCTCATCACATGGGCTACCAGACCGGATACCGCGGCATGAACTGGAACTACTTCACGCCGGAGCTGACGCCCCTGGTCGAAATATCTTCGAAACACGGATGTTCCGAGACCGATTATGCACCCTATCCGATGTTGCACGATATGGGTCCCCGTGTGGGTCGAAGCACGGCTGTGGCGGGCCTGGAACGAGGCTACCACTTCGGCTTCATTGCTTCCTCGGATAACCATTCAGGCTTTCCCGGCAGCTATGGCGAAGGCCGTCTGGCCGTTTATGCCAAATCACTCACCGCGCGTGACCTGTGGGAGGCCTTTTACGATCGCCGAACTTACGCCGCTACGGGTGACCGCATCCAGCTGGCCTTTGACATCAATGGCCAGGCGATGGGGCGCCTGCTGCCCAACGTGAAGGAAAAGGAAATATCCGTCCGGGTACACTCCGAGGACTTTATCGAGTACGTAGACATCGTTCGTAACGGTGTGACCATTAGGCGTCTCAATGGTGTGTTCCCCGGCTCAACCTCCCGTCGTGAAGCCATGCATGTCAAGTTTCGCGTCGAATGGGGATGGGGTGAGAAGGCACAGATGATCACCTGGAACGGCGAGTGCCGCATCTCGGATGGAAGGATCATCCAGGTGACTCCGTATTTTCGGGGACAATTATTGCTGGCTCCGCGTCAGGATCACGAGAAAGACCAAAAACCCTTCACTCCCATCCACCAGATCCGAAACCTTACTGATCGTGGCTTTGACTTTCGCTCCTACAGCTATGGGAATCCAAACACGCGGACACCGGCCACCTGTTCGGCCGTCGTCGAGGCGGAGATGCCGATCAATGGCCGTGTTCGACTGAATTTGAACGGAAAGCGTGTGAGCTATGCTCTGGCTGAGCTGCTGGAGAGCACACAGGCCGACTTCATCCGGGGTTGGCTGAGCGAGGCGGTGCAAATCCACCGTGCTGTTCCCATTGAAGCCTGTAATCTGCAGCATACATTCAAGGAGGCCACGGCCGACCCCGCTTATTACTACGCACGGGTTGTCCAGTACAATGGTCAACTTGCCTGGTCCAGCCCCATACGCTTCCGCGGGTAGAGGGGGGGAGGGGTCTGACCCCTGTTATTCGCAATGCTTAGAAAGCTGACAATATACCTCCTGGCGGCCTTTGTTGTTGCTCTGATTCCAGGTTTTTCCCTGGGGGATAGCAGAACTGCCGCCCGGGCGGCACGAGAATACGTTCGAAGCAGCCAGCACAAGATCGTGCGCCAGCTGGTGGATCTGCTTTCCATTCCCAACGTGTCCTTCGATCTGCCCAATATTCAGAAAAACGCAAGGCACATCGTAGATCTTTTACAAGAGAGGGGCGTCCATGTGCGGATTCTTGAAATGGATGTAAGTCCCTTGGTGTACGGAGAACTCACTGTTCCTGGGGCGACTCGCACACTCCTGTTTTATGCCCACTACGACGGCGACCCGGTTGAACCCAGTCGATGGGTAGACAGCAAACCATTTGAACCCGTACTTCGCGACAAGGCTCTCGAGGAAGGAGGAGTTCTCATTCCCTTTCCGGGGCTCGGGACCCCCTACAACGAGGACTGGCGAATCTATGCACGGTCGGCCTCTGATGATAAGTCTCCCATCGTAGCCTTACTGGCCGCCCTCGATGGGCTGCGTTCAGCTCAAATGAGACCCACGTCGAATGTGAAGTTCTTATTCGAGGGAGAGGAAGAGGATGGCTCCCCGCACCTGGCTGAGTTCTTGGAGAGGCACAAAGACCTCTTCGGTTCAGATGCCGTCATTGTGGCTGATGCCTCCATTTATCCCTCTGGCGACCCCACCTTCTACTTTGGCGCACGTGGAATTGCAAAGTTGGAGGTGACCGTCTACGGGCCGATCCGGCCACTTCACAGCGGGCATTATGGAAACTGGGCTCCCAATCCGGCCCTAGAATTGAGCAAGCTCCTGGCTTCTATGAAGGACGACACAGGACGTGTCACTGTCGAAGGCTTCTATGACGATGTGGAGCCGCTCTCCAGGCAAGAGAGGGAAGCACTGCGAACCGTCCCGGATATCGAGGAGAAGTTGAGGGCGCAGCTTGGACTGAGTTGGACCGAGGGGCCAGGGAAAAGGCTGCCGGAGCTGATCAATCTGCCTTCTTTAAATATTCACGGTCTCGAAAGCGGTTGGGTTGGCGATCAAGCGCGGACGATCATTCCCTCGGAGGCCAGCGCCTCGATTGACCTTCGCCTCGTTAAAGGGATCGATCCGCAGGGACAAATCCAGCGGGTGATCGAACACATGCGCAAACAGGGTTTTCACGTGACGGATCAGGAACCTGATTTGCGAACGCGACAAAGCCATGCAAAGATCGCTCGTGTGGTGGTCAAACGGGGTTATCCCGCCTTCCGGACCCCGATGGACCTCCCCATTTGCCGGCAGCTGATCAGTGCCGTGGAAAGAGCGCTTGGTCCGACGGTAAAGCTTCCGACCATGGGAGGAAGCGTGCCGCTCTATCTTTTTTCCGATCGGCTGGATGTGCCGGTGATTGGACTCCCCACCGTGAACCCGGACAACAATCAACACAGCCCGAATGAAAACATAAGGCTGGGCAATTTCTTCCGCGCGGTAGAGATCTTTGCGGCAGTGCTGGCCATGTAAGGGGCAGATCTCACCTGCCCCCCTGGCGTGTGCAGGACTTCTCCTACACTCCAATCAAGTTCCTGTACAACGTCTCCGTAGAGCCAGCTTTGGAGGAACCCTTCCATCGCTGGGAGGCGTCAATCGGCTTAGTAGAAGTCCGTGAAGCGAACCCCTTCAGACACCATCCGGTCGAGGTTTGGAGTTCGAATCTTAGTCGCTCCGTAGCACGAAAGATCTCCCCATCCCAAATCGTCCGCGTAGATGATCACAATGTTGGGGGCCTCAACTCGCGCGGCCTCACACTTGGCCGGGACTCCCGCAGCGAACGTGCCCAGCACGAGAAAGAGTCGGCAGGTCCAGTTCGGGGAGAGTGGTGAACTCCACTTTTTATGAAGCTGCATAATTCTCTTCGTTCCGAGTCAAGCCTCTGGTGGAAGATAAACTTTACGCTCTGGAACTCGACCTGAAACACGGCGGCTTACCGGATCAAACGCCATGACCTTGCCCTCCCGGTAGGAATCGACCCCCAGCTTAATCGCCACCATCACCTGATACCCTTTCAAGACGTCATAGACAGGCTTTTCCCGGCTGCGCATACTATCAAGCCAGTTGTCTACGAGATGCGTGCTCTCCTCGGGCTCAATCGTCACTTCGGCCTGGCCATGGTTGGCTTCTTTGAACTCCTCCGTAAACTGACGCTCCGCTTTGACCAGTGCGTACTCGCGAATTCTTCGCCGGGGTCGGCGAGTCTGATCCCCCATGGAATCGCCGGCCTGCACGCGCTCCTGAATGATCTGCAATGTTCCCCAATTCCCATAAATACTGATGGGCGCTGACTGGGCGTTGCCCATGCAGGAAATCATGTTTACGCTGTATTCTCCCGGGTATTCCACCACCGTCATATAAGTATCCGGAACTTCACGGTTTTTCTGGACATATATTCCTCCGGCGCCGACCACTTGGGTGGGAAAATGGAAGCCAACCATGGTGCACATAGCACCTAGCCGGTGATACAACAGATCGGTTGCATTGCCTCCCGAGTAGTCCCAGTATTTCCTCCACCGAAAATAGCGCTCCAAGCTAAAGGGCCGCTTCGGCGCCGGTCCCAACCACATATTCCAATCCAGATTCTTGTCGCTCACCTCCGTATCAGGCCAGTGTTCGCTGCCTACTCCAGGAATGGGATAGTCCCACATTCCCGTACGCGTGTTCCGGTTATAGCTGATCAGCCCCCACAGAATTTTGCCCATCTTACCCGCCTCAATGTACTCGTTCACTTTCCAGTACAGGCGGGTGCTGGGCCCGGAGCCACCTACCTGCAGAATCCGCTGGGTTTGGTTGACGACGTCGTTTAGTTTCGCTGACTCCTCAATGGTATAGGTCATGGGTTTCTCAAGGTAAACGTCTTTTCCAGCCAGACATGCTTCCTCTGCCATTCGGTAGTGCCAGTGATCAGGAACTATGATCAGGACCCCGTCGATGTCGGAGCGTTGTAGAATCTCTCGATAGTCCCGGTAAGTTTTGGCTGCCTTAGTCTTTTCTTGAGCGTACCTGAGACGTGGTTCCCATACGTCGCACACGGCCGTGTACTCAAAATCACCTTTCTTTTCTTTGCGGTCCTTAAAAGCACGGCCCAACCCCTGAAATCGCATCCCACAGCCGATGAATCCTAGATTAATCCGATCGTTAGCACCCAGCACTCTCCCGGTAACCTTTCTTACCGGCCTGGCCTTTGCAGGTGCTGCCTTCGCAAGGGAAAGCAGAGATGCGGAAGCCACCGCCCCGGTTGCCTGCCCCAAAAACTGGCGGCGAGAAGATTTATTACCTGAGCGCAAATTTTTCTGTTTAATGCCCATAATGATTACCTCCCTTTGGTAAGAAGACCGTTAACCGACGATTTGACTCCCAAAGCGTTACCCGGGCTCGATGTTTTTGTGCCTTCGTGCCGGGGTGCTGTGGTGCCTTCGTGCTTTCGTGCTTTCGTGCGTTGGTGGTTTTGTGCTTTCGCGCCATTTGGTCCTTTCGGCTCATCAACAGCAGTAGCTCCCGGCTCCCGGTAGCGCAGTACCAAATCGGCACTGCACGACCGCACAAAAGCACGAAGGCACGAACGCACGAAGCACCTGTCATAAGATGTCCTCAATAATATGGCACAGGACTTGACTTTTATACCACCAATGTGTAGCACCCCCACCGCTTCGTGACGACCTGGTGTGAGAAATGCGGCCTAGTAGCAGACTTTTTCCATTGGCACAGTTGTTTAGTTTAGACTAAACTTATATTTTCGTTCAGCTAAATTATCGTGCCGAAGAACTCGCTTTGGAATTGAAAATCGATTTCAACTAACTCTTTTGTTCTCTGTACTTTATGGTTGAAAACCTAAGAGCATTGATGGTATGCTTTTCATCGAAAGAGGACAATGACGATGATTGGATTCTGTCTCCGTGTGCATGTTCGTGTATCTTGTGTCTTGGCACTCTCCCTAGTGGTCTGGCTAGCCGCAGGGCGGGAGGTCCAAGCTTCGGACGAGCCTGAAGAACCGGATTACTTTTTCCTGACCGGCGGACCCTACACGCAGAGGCGCAACTCACCCCAGGTGATCTGGGGCAATCAGTGGTCCTGGACGAGCGCCGGCGGTCTTAGGACTCGGGATTACACCGGGGCGGGCCGCTTCGAGTGGGGGTTGAGCGATCGCTGGGAGGCGGACTTCGAATTTGGGGCACTTCAGCTTCAAGAGAGGGTGAATGGAGTGACCATGTTTAGTGAAAGTGGCAGTGCTGACCTCTTGTTCGGCGTACGCTATCGGCTGCTGGACGAGTCTTTTGCGCCCTTCAGCTTGACTTTGGGCCCGCAGGTCATTGCCCCCGTTGCCAGCCGCCGCCGTGGATTGGGCAGCGGTGAAGTTGGCTACGCCTGGGACCTGTCCGCCGCCAAGGACTGGGGCGGCCCCGTCTTTTTGGCAGCATCGATCAATGCCGCCCTGACCCCGGACGTGCCGGCATTGCCGGATGGAACAGGCCGAGAGGTTGATTTGACGGAAGTGGTTTGGTCGGCTGCATTAGGATTGAGGGCCGTGGAACGGTCCACGGTCAACGGCACGCACCACGATGTCCATGTTTTCATTGAGATCAGTAGCACCCGAGTGGAGGAGATTGAGAGCGGAGAGCGCACGCGCACGACCCAGGGATTGTTGGCACCCGGGCTACGGTACGGGTTTCTCAGCCGTGGTGGCTCGCTGACAGAAATCGGAGCGTCCTTTCCAATTGGATTGAATAACGAGGCGCCCGATTGGGGGTTCATTTTGCAGTTTCAATTCGAGATACCTGGCAGTGAATAGGGACATGGTCCGCACTCTGGTGAACCGGTATCGAACCCGGTCCCTGTCACCTTCTCAAGCGGAGGCTGTTGGCGACGACGGTGACACTACTGAAGGCCATGGCGAAGGCGGCCAATACGGGGTGCAAAGAACGCAGCAGCGTGGGTAAGAAGGTGAAGGGATAAAGGAGGCCTGCCGCTACTGGGATGAGGATGACATTGTAGAAAAACGCCCAAAAGAGATTTTGTTTGATGGTCAACATGGTGGCCTTGCTGAGAGCAATCGCCTGCGGAACCGAGCCAAGATCACCACGCATAAGCGTGACATCAGCTGCCTCCATGGCTACGTCTGTGCCGGTGCCAATCGCGATGCCCACGTCGGCCTGAGCTAGAGCTGGAGCATCGTTGATCCCGTCACCGACCATCGCTACCAGTCCAACTCCCTGGGCCTGCAGCTTCTGAATGTGTGCCGCTTTCTCGCCCGGGAGGACCTCCGCCAATACCTGGTCGATTCCCACTTCCTGGGCAATCGCCCGGGCCGTGGCCCGGCTATCACCCGTCATGATCATCACCTTCAGACCCAGGCTATGCATCTCAGTGACAGCTGCCTCTGAGCCGGTTTTAAGGGTATCCGCCACGCCAATAATGCCTAGCGCCTCATTGTCGACGGCCACCCAGATAGCGGTTTTGGCTTCCGACTGCAGGCGCTCAGCTTCGGCCTCAAGACCATTGAGTTGAACTGAATGCTTCACCATCATCTTCAGAGTACCCAAAGCCACGCGATGTCCTTCAACAAGGGCGACCACCCCCTCTCCAGGCTCGGCCTCAAATTGTTCGGGTTGAGAGAGAGAAAGTCCACGTTCTTGGGCAGCCTTAACGATTGCTTCTCCTAGGGGATGCTCACTTCCGCGCTCAACCGATGCGGCGAGACGAAGCAAACGACTCTCGGAGTTCAAAGAATCGAATTCAAAAAGTCGATCACCATTCCCAAAGGTGTGATCTTTGATGCAAAGATCGGTCACGGAGGGCTTGCCCAGCGTCAGGGTGCCAGTTTTGTCAAGGACGATGACATTCAGGGAATGGGCCCTTTCTAAGGCCTCGCTGTTTTTGAAGAGAATACCATTTTCGGCTCCCCTGCCCGTAGCCACCATAATGGCAGTAGGGGTGGCAAGTCCCAGAGCGCAAGGACAGGCGATGACGAGCACCGCGACCATCCGAATCACGGCAGGGGTAAAACCGATGTCGAGTAGGAACCACCAGACGAAAAAAGTGAGCATGGCAATGATGATCACGATCGGCACAAAGACACCGGCCACCTGGTCCGCGAAGCGTTGAATAGGCGCTCGACTCCCTTGAGCCTCTTCCACGAGCCGAATGATCTGGGCCAGGGCGGTTTCCGCTCCCACCCGTTTTGCTTCAAATTTCAGTCTTCCCTGCTTGTTAATCGAGCCACCGACGACTTCATCGCCCGGCAGTTTGTTCACCGGCAGACTCTCACCGGTAAGCATGCTTTCGTCCACGGCTGATCGGCCATCGATGACCAGGCCATCGACTGGAATCTTTTCTCCGGGCCGAACAATGACCACGTCCCCAACCGTCACTTTCTCGATGGGGATGTCCACTTCCTGATCGCCTTGCACCACGCGAGCCGTCTTGGGGCGCAAGCCCATCAGCTTCTTGATTGCAGCGCTGGTTTGGCCTTTGGCTCGAGTTTCCAAGAGCTTGCCAAGCTTGATCAGGGTGATAATAAGGGCTGCCGTTTCATAATAAACATGGGCACCGAGGGTCATACTTCCTAAGGTCAAAGCTACGGTGACAGGGATGCTGTAAAAGTAGGCGGCCGAGGATCCCATGGCAACCAGCACGTCCATGTTGGCTGAGCGATTGCGCAGTGACTTCCAACCGCCGGCATAGTAGTCCCCCCCCACGTAAAATTGGACGGGTGTGGCCAAAGCGAGCATGAGCCAATTGACCCAGGGAGCGTGAGACCAGTCCCCCAGTAGCCCAAAGTCCCGCGTCATACTCAGGAAAAAGAGAGGTAAAGAGAAGGCAACGCCCGTCCAGAGCTTGTGTGCCTGTTTGCGGATTTCCGCCTGGCGCGCAATCTGTTCTGTGTCTTCCAACTCGCCAGCCCCCGAATCGGCCACGCCGTAGCCAATCTTTTCGATGGCGGCAGCCAGGTCATCCCGGGTGACCAGACCTGCAATATACTCGACGGTCGCCCTCTCAGTGCCAAAGTTGACCTGCGCTCCCGTGACCCCTGGTACCTTCTTTTCCAGGGTTCGCCGGATGGTCGCCGCACAGTTGGCACAGGTCATTCCTGTGATGGCGAGGGTGATCTGCTCTTTAGACGGTGTCGATTTGTTTGGCTGTTCCGGGGTATGGCTCATTGGCTCTCCGGCGGATAATTGATCTCTTCCAACAAAAGACGGACTTTGTGCCAGCTTGCAGAAGCTTCGCCCCATTGGACGCACACCATCTTGGTTTTCTCATCCGCCTTTACTGAAGTCACGCCCTTGAGTTCGCTTAATTCTCGTTCAATTGTCATCACGCAGTGAGCGCAAGTGATGTTCGGAACTCGAAAGGTCTTAGTCTGCATGATCAATCCTCCTGGGGTCAGAGCGTGAATTTCCAATTTTTGAGGGGGGCTTGGGGATCAGGTATAGAAAAATTGGAAATTCACGCTCTGACCCCCTACGCTTAGCGCTTAGCTGCAGCGTTGAAAACGTCCATAATCTCCTCGATGACCCGCTCGCGCTCATCCGGGTTGTTCCCTCGAATAGCAGTGGTCACACAGGTGTGTAAGTGCTGGTCCAAAACCAGAGTATTGACCTTATGCAGTGCTCGTTCGACGGCCAGTGTCTGGTTGAGTATGTCAATGCAATAGTCGCCATTTTCCACCATACGGGCAATTCCCCTAACGTGTCCTTCGATGCTTTTCAAGCGCCTTAAAATATCGGACTTTGTTTTTTCTGTCATTCGTTGT
>JALLOM010000479.1 GCA_027717865.1 Acidobacteria bacterium AH-259-O06
GCCCGTGGGAAGCGTGTGTAGACAAGAGAGCTGACACCTTGCTTGACACCTGAGCCTAACGGGAGCACTATCTTTCCCGGCACCTGGTGGTGGGCCACCCCCCCGTGGCCCACCACCAGCTGCCCGCCCAGGCGCTAAATGCGGAAGCCGATGCCCTAAGGTTTCAGCCGACATTCCTCATATCAACTTCCGATATGAGTTCCTCTGATCTCTCCGTGGTGAATGATCGAAATCTATCACTACTCCAACCTGGAATCAACTGTTCTTTGGTCATCTTTCGGCTGAAAAGGGCCTCTGATTCTTGGGTTATCCCGGTGTTTTTGCAAAAATCTGATCAGTTGAGACACCTCTC
Source organism: Acidobacteria bacterium AH-259-O06 (assembly GCA_027717865.1). GTDB lineage: Bacteria > Acidobacteriota > UBA6911 > RPQK01 > JADFOI01 > JALLOL01. The sequence continues at coordinate 353 of JALLOM010000479.1, forward strand.
CAGTCACTTGATCAGAAACACTGGGCGCTAGACTGTCATCCATCTCAATCGCTCAATCCGAGACAACATCTCGGCAAAGACCTCCTCGCTTACCGCTACCTCCGCCATCTGAAACGTGACGACCCGGCTATGCCGAACCACCTTCGCTCCGATCTTGATTAGTTTGGGCAATAGGACTGCGAAGGGACCAATGTTTGATTCTTCTGGGAAGGACCAGAGGCCGCAGAAAATTGCCCAGGTTGTAGGCCAAAACAAACAGAGCCAACCTCGCCTGATTCGAGACAAAATGTTGGCAGGACAGTCGCCTCCAGTTTAAGGCATACTTGCCTTCCTTGATCCACTGCTCGGCTGTGCCGCGACCGTTGTAAAAGTGAACCACCGCTTGGGCTCGTGCGCTCATATTGGTCACAATGAAGCCGACCCTCGGAAAAAGTTCGCCTCGATGCCACTCCACCTTGGCAATCAGCCGGCGAGCCCGCTCCCAACTGACGGCTTGATATTCGAAATCGGCAAACCAAACGATTGGCTTTCTGGGTGGACGACCCACAGGCCGGGTAAGCAGGTGTTCAATCTCCGCCTGAAGCACGTCGTTGGCGGGAAGCCGGATGGCATACAAGAAGCCCTTCTCCTCCAAGTATTCATAAATCTCCGGCTTGGCAAAGGCGGCATCACCACGAAAGTATTTGCGGACTTTTTTCTTCTCGCACCGAGCCACGATCGGTTCCAGGACCTCCTTCCAACCATCCGCACTGTGAACATTGCCGGGCCGAAGCATGGAACCTTCGCAATCTCCGAACTGGTTGAAACAAAACAGGGGATGGTAGCAAGTGCATCCGAAATGCCCGTTGTACGCAGAGGCTTCTTGCTCGCCATGGACAGGACTTGCTGAACTGTCCACATCCAGGATGATTCGTCGATGAAGTGTTTTCTCCAGTGCTCTTTCCACCCATTAGCCATTGACTTCCGAAAGGGCGTGGAGGTTCCCCTGAACGGACAGCATTTGGGTCTCAAATCGACACATTGTGTTGGCGCTGGCGGCATTCTTTTCGTCGATCTTCTTTCCGGTGATCCTCCCCATCGTCGGATCCACCGATAAACGATCGGCATCATTGACATCTTCATAACCAGCCAGCCGGCTGTCTACCGATTGGCGCAGCAACGACGCGAGGTGGTGCTGGATGTTGCGCCCCGTCCGCGAATCGTGAAAAACGGAGGGTACACTATCGAATAAACCCAACGCCTCGTCCAAATCACGATAGGCTAGAAGCCCGGCATCCGATGTGACCTTAGCCCCATGAAATCTAAGCCTCAAATTGCCATCAAAACCGACCTTCAAACCTTCACCCTTTGGGTCAGCCATTTCTTGCTCCCTTCATGCGTCATATCTGCTTTAATTATAGTTGTTTAGATCGATTAATGGAAATATTTTGGTGTCCCATATGGTGAATGGGGCCTTAAATATCGTAGGTAAAACAGCCCCATCCATCCTTCCGATTAGTATATAAAGTCATCAGTTGACAGGCCGTCGGGTGGGGCCTAGGATAGCGGGGAAGGGGTGTTCCCTTCCCATGATTAGCCAGAACAGTAAAGGAATCTTTTATGCCCATAATTAGCCACGGAGCAATGGGAGCGCTGAAATTCAGGAACTCAACGACGCACACCAGGGAGGGTTGGTGACATGAAGAGGCCTCGATTATTTGTCCTGCTGACCTATTCCTGTGGCCGCAGGCTGTATTGGAATTCGAACCAAGGAGTATTTGCCATGACTCGGCTTTGCTTGTCCGTCTTGCTTGTTTTGGCAGTTTTGGTCGATGCCGGACGTGCTCAGCAGGCT
>JALLOM010000480.1 GCA_027717865.1 Acidobacteria bacterium AH-259-O06
TCTCGTTGGCCAGCGTGGTCACGATGCGCGCGCCCGTCGCTGCAAAGGGGTGTCCCACGGCAATGGAGCTCCCCAGCGGATTCAGCTTCTCCTGATCGACCTTCCCAATCGCCGGCTCCTTCCAGTCCTGCTCCCATGCCCGGAGGTTGCAGGCGATCTGCCCGCCGAACGCCTCGTGCATCTCGACGATGTCGATGTCTGAGAGCTCAAGGCCCGCCTTTCTCAGTACCCTGGGCACCGCGATGCCCGGGCCCATCAAGAGACCATCGTCCGGATCAATGCCCACAAACTCGAACCCCTTGATGAACGCCAACGGCTCTCGGCCTTCTCTACGTGCGCGCTCTTCCGACATCAGGAGTACGGAAGCCGCGCCATCGGTGAGAGGGCTCGAGTTGCCCGCGGTGATCGTTCCCGTGGGACTGCGGTCAAAGACGGGCGGCAGTGTGGCGAGCTTCTCCATGCTCGTATTGGCTCTGATGAGGAGATCATGATTGATGCCGTCAAGAGGATGAATTTCCGCTTTCAGTCCTCCGTCCTCGGTCGCCCGGTGCGCCTTCATGTGGCTCCGATACGCCATTTCATCCTGCACTTCGCGGGGGATCTTCCATTCTTTGACCATCAACTCGCAATGCTCGCCCATCGAGAGCCCGGTCGAGGGCTCCACGATGCCTGGTGCTGAAGGCTTGAAATCCCAGGGGCGGAGTTTAAGGAAGTGCCGGACCCTGGCACCCAGAGATCTCGCAGATGCCGTGTCCAGGAAGATGCGGCTCGCTCTTTTGCTGAAGAGCAGCGCCGCATTGGACATCGATTCCACCCCGCCGGCGATGCCAACCTCTGCCCGGCCAGCGACAATCGAATCGTAGACTGAGGTGATGGCCGACGTCCCCGTGATGCAATTGTTGGTGACCGTAAGCGCGCGAACTTCTGAGGGAAGCTCGCTGGAGAACACCACTTCTCGTGCCAGGTGTGAAATTCTCGGATCCACCACCACAATTCCATAAACCAGCTCATCGACAGATCGTGGGTCGAGCCGCAGCTTTTCCAGTAGGCCGGTGACCGAATGCACAGCAAGGTCCAACGCGAAATATTTCCTCAAGAGTGTTCCGGCCTTGACGAACGGCGTTCTCGCACCGCCAATGACGGCGACACGGGTGACTGTGGTTTCATTCATCGTGGCTTACCGTGTTTGAGCTTGCTGGCATTATAGGGTTAATTGTCGGAGATGTACACACCTCTGATCAAGCAGCGCTACGGACGGCCAAGGTGTCGGGCAGAAGCACCACATCGCGGTTGCTCTGCCCCGGCTCCACCCCGGTGAGGAACATCACGGCTTCCTGCACTACCTCCTCTGCACGCAGGATCCTTCGGTGGCCGCGGCCTTCAACTGCACGCAAGCGGGCGCCAGGCCAAGCGTGAGCGATGGCAACGCCGTCCTCGAACGGTACCTCACGATCAGCCGAGTCGTGGAAAATCAAGGCCTCAGCCTGAAGCTGAGGGGCGATGCGCGCGATCGCGAGCTCATCTATGGTGACCCCGACCTCCGCTTGTATCGATGCCAACAGGCGCGGCACCACTCGCTCGGGCAGACCCAGGAAGGCCGCGAAGCCACTGAGGACCTTTCGGAGAGAGGAGGGGCTCGCAATGAGAACGACCCGCTTGGTGTTCAACCCTCGGTCCAGCGCAACCGCAGTTGCTGCGCCACCGAAGGAATGTGCCACGATTCCGTGTAGTGTTCCGACGGCCCGCTCCGCCGCGATGAGGGCATCGGCGAACTCGATCAAGTTGGTGCGGCGACCCGGTGAGGCACCGTGGGCGGGGCCGTCGATGGCCACAACCCGCCGGCCCTTCTCCACCAGCGGCTGAACAAAGGCGCCGAGCTGCGCGCCGCGACCTGCCCAGCCATGGACCAGAAGCACCGTCGGCCCTTGGCCCCAGACGGTGGCCTTCATCTCGCCACCGCGGAAGGGGATGCGCAGCGGCGTTCCAGTTCGCAGGAGCTCCCTTTCGCGACCGGTGTACTTGTAGCGACGGGGCGTTAGAAAGCGTCGGCGGGCAAGCCGTGCCACGAACTCCGGCACCACCTTGCCCAGTAAAGCGAAAATCATCCGCACGGCTTTCAACCGAAGATGCCTCAATCCTGCGGGGATTTTTGCTTTAAAGAGGGTTCGGTACTGACCCAACC
>JALLOM010000481.1 GCA_027717865.1 Acidobacteria bacterium AH-259-O06
GAGCAGCTTTTCATCGGGTCTGCCAATGGACTCGACGCCGAGGCCCTGGAGCGCAAGCTTTACGTGATCCGCAAGTTGGCTACGCGCAAGATCCGGGTTGAAAGTGACCTCGACGACCGCGAGTTCTTCTATATCTGCAGCCTCTCCACCAAGGTCATTATCTACAAGGGCCAGCTCACCTGCGGGCAGGTGCCCCAGTACTTCGCCGATCTGCACGATCCGGATTACGTGAGCCATCTAGCCATGGTGCATTCGCGGTTCAGCACCAACACGTTTCCCTCATGGGACCGGGCCCAGCCAATGCGCTTCATGTGTCACAACGGGGAGATCAACACGCTGCGCGGCAATGTCAACTGGATCCACGCGCGCGAAGGGGTGATGCAAAGCGAGTTGTTCGGCGAGGATCTGCCCAAGCTGTTCCCCGTCATCGAGCCCGACCTGTCCGACTCTGGCACATTCGACAACGCGCTAGAGCTTTTGCTGCACGCTGGTCGGCTGCTTCCCGAGGCAGTCATGATGATGATCCCCGAGGCGTGGGAAAACCATGAAGGAATGAGCCCGGAGAAGCGGGCCTTCTACGAGTTCCACGCTTGCAAGCAGGAGCCGTGGGACGGCCCGGCCTCGATCGCTTTCACTGACGGCAAGTATATTGGCGCCGTGCTCGATCGCAACGGGCTACGACCCAGCCGCTACTATGTCACCCACGACGACCTGGTCATTATGGCCAGCGAAGTGGGAGTGCTGCCTGTGCCGCCTGAAACCGTCAAATACAAGGGTCGTCTGCAGCCGGGCCGCATGTTTTTGGTCAATTTCGAAGAAGGTCGAATTGTTCCCGATGAGGAGCTTAAACAGAGCACCGCAATGTGCCGCCCCTATGGACAGTGGCTGCGCGATCAGCGGACCCAGCTTGCGGACCTGAAGCCCAACCAGCAGGCGCATGGATTCTATCCCAACACCCTCCTGCCGCGCTTGCAGGCATTCGGCTACACCACCGAGACCATGCAGTTCATGTTGGTTCCACTGATTGAAGTCAACAAGGACCCGATTGGCTCCATGGGCAACGACGCGGCTTTAGCCTGTCTGTCTGACAAGGCGCGGATGATTTATGACTATTTCAAGCAGCTGTTCGCTCAGGTGACGAACCCGGCGATCGACTCGATCCGCGAAGAGATCATCATGTCGCTTCAGTGCTACATCGGTCCTGAGGGCAACCTCCTGGATACGACGGAGCAAGACTGTCGCCGCCTGCTGGTGCCGCATCCGATTCTCACTAACGAGCAGCTGGCCGCAATCAAGCACATGGATTACCGCGGGTGGCGCGCCAAGACGATCGACATCACCTATGCGAAGTCCGAGGCCGTTAAGAAGGGCGGCGGTGCACTCATTCAAGCCCTTGAACGCATCTGCGACGAGGCCTCGCAGGCGATTCGCGACGGCTGTAGCCTCATTGTACTGTCCGACCGCGACATCGGGCCAGATCACGTACCCATCAGTGCGTTGTTGGCGACTGGAGCCGTGCACCATCACCTGGTCCGCCGCATTGAGCGCACGCGCATCGGTATCGTCCTCGAGACGGGCGAGGCTCGTGAGGTTCACCATTATTGCCTGCTGATTGGCTATGGCGCCGATGCGATTAACCCCTATTTGGCATTTGAGGCGCTGTGGCAAGCGCGGCGCGACGGCCTGCTGGCCGAGGAGCTTGACGATGACAAGATCGTCGCTGCCCACCGCAAAGGCGTGGCCAACGGCTTGCTCAAGGTAATGGCCAAGATGGGTATCTCGACGCTTCAAAGCTACAAGGGTGCGCAGATCTTTGAGGCAGTGGGCCTGGGTGAGGAGGTGATCGATCGCTGCTTTGTTGACACGCCCAGCCGGATCAAGGGTGTCGACTTCAACATCCTGGCCAAGGAGGCACTGCGCCGGCACCGGCTCGGGTATCCGTCGCACGAGACCACGCTGTCTAATGACGGGCAGCTTCACTGGCGGGCGGGCGGCGAGCGGCATGACTGGAGCCCCGAGACGATCGCCGCGCTTCAGGCCGCGGCGCGTGCCAATAGCCGGGCGGCCTATGAACAGTTTGCGCGGCTCAACGACGAGGACGCCCGACATCGCTGCACCCTGAGAGGTCTTCTAAAGTTCAAGCAGCTGCCGAGGGGCCCTGTATCGCTTGAAGAGGT
>JALLOM010000482.1 GCA_027717865.1 Acidobacteria bacterium AH-259-O06
AGCGCTGGCGCATCCGTTTCAAGCGCCAGCGATAATAGGCCTGCCGGATACCGGAAACGGAAAGCCAACCCTTCAAGTAGAGAAATGCAAATATCATCCCTCCGACATGCGCCATGTGAGCGATCGGACCACCGGGCGAACTGAAAGCGGAGAAAAACGTGATAGCTCCCAGAAACGCTACAAAATATTTCACTTTAACGGGAAAGAGAAAGTACAGGTAGACAAGACGCTCCGGAAACATCATCCCGTAAGCCATTAAGATTCCATAAATTGCACCGCTTGCCCCGATCGTGGGAACGGGTGAGAAGGGTTGAAAGAGAATCGACAGCAGGCCCGCCCCCATACCGGTGATCAGAAAAAATCTCAAAAATTCTTTGCTGCCCCAGCAGCGCTCCAACTCGCACCCGAACATCCACAGTGCAAACATGTTCCAGAACAGGTGCCAGAACCCTCCGTGAAGAAAAAGATAGGTCCCAATCCGCCACAAGTGGAGCTTACTAAGGACTAGGTAAGGAATCAGGCCGAAATACTCCAGCATCTCCTCATATGCGCCGAGGCCCTGCAGCAAGAAGGTGGCGGCAGAGACAATGACCAGTTTTTTGACCATGGGCGTCAAAGTTGGACCCATAGTCACGTAGGATCGAGGGCCATAACGCATCAAATATGATGATAGCATTGGAGCAGCAAGCGAACAAACAGGGTTAAAGGTTCCAGATTCCAGGTTCCAGGTTTCAGGTTCCGAGTTCTCACGGAAACGAGAATGTTGGATCGTGCGCGGAACGCCCAAAGACGCGCAGTTCAAGACATGCCGAAGGCATCCAAGACGCGAAGCCTTGAAATCTTCTCGAAACCTGAAACCTGGAACTTAAAACCTGAATCCTGAAACCTGAAACCTAGAACTAGGTTCCTTCCGCCCAAGACCGGAGGTATTCTTGCTGCTCCTGGGTCAGTTGGTCGATTTGGACACCCATTGAGGAGAGTTTAAGACACGCAATTTCCTGGTCAATTTCCCTGGGAACGGCGTACACCTGATTTTTCAACTCGCCATGGTGCTTGATTAGATATTCGACCGACAATGCCTGATTAGCGAAGGACATATCCATTACCGATGCCGGATGCCCTTCAGCAGCGGTCAAATTGATCAAACGGCCCTCCCCCAGGAGGTAAATACGACGACCATCGTGAAGAAGATATTCGTCGACGAATTGCCGAATCCTTCGCTTCTGTTTGCTCAAGGACTCCAGAGCCGGAATATCGATTTCGACATTAAAATGCCCGGAATTGGCCACCACAGCACCGTCGGACATCAGTTCGAAGTGTTCTTTACGGATGACGTGTTTGTTTCCAGTAAGTGTGACGAAGATCTTTCCGATCTTGGCCGCCTCCGCAATGGGGATGACCTTAAATCCATCCATGACTGCTTCCAGGGCACGCACCGGGTTAACTTCGCTCACCACCACGTGGGCGCCCATTCCTCTGGCTCGCATTGCCACACCCCGTCCACACCAGCCGTAGCCCACCACTACAAAGGAGGTACCGGCCAACAGCAGATTTGTAGAGCGAATAATTCCATCGACGGTTGACTGACCCGTCCCGTACCGATTGTCGAAGAGGTGCTTAGTCTTGGCATCGTTGACGGACATCACGGGGAAACGCAAAACATTGTTCTCCGCCATACTGCGCAGTCGAACAATTCCCGTAGTCGTTTCTTCCGTGCTTCCCATGATTCCCGGAATGAACTCCTTCTTATCAGAAAGAACAGTGGTCACGAGGTCCGCCCCGTCATCCATGGTGATCTGCGGACCGTGTTCCAGAGCTGAGTAAATGTGGGAATAGTACGTTTGGCTGTCTTCTCCTTTGATTGCAAAGACGGCGATTTCAAAATTCTTCACCAAAGAAGCCGCCACGTCATCTTGCGTACTCAAAGGATTGGAGGCACAGATTCGAACCTGAGCACCACCGGACTTGAGGGTTCGAGCCAGGTTGGCGGTCTCCGTGGTGACATGTAAGCAGGCAGAAACCCGAGTGCCTTTCAGCGGTTTTTCTTTGTCAAATCTTTCTCGAATCAAGCGCAAGACGGGCATGGACTGCTCCGCCCACTGAATCCGATCCAGCCCCTCTTGGGCCAGAGAAAGATCTTTAATATCAAAGTCCATGGAGCGCTCCTAAACA
>JALLOM010000483.1 GCA_027717865.1 Acidobacteria bacterium AH-259-O06
ACAGCTCATTTTGTTCCTTCTTCAGGAACCTGGAACTTGTCCAGAGTCTCTTTGAAGTCCGCCTTCATGGCCTCCCACTCCGCCTGCCACTTCTCCTTCAGTCGGGCCACCGTGTTCGCCGAAAGGGCCGCCTCCTCTCCTAAAAGCCCTCTTAACGCCAGATCGAAATCCCCCTGGGCCAGACCATGCAGGTACAGCTCCGGAATCAACTCTCTCACCTCTCGCGTGCGCTTGGCAAACAGTGGCAACACACGACTCTCAAATCGCTCTTCCAGATCGCGCACCCGAGGACGCCGCAGCTTGATCGTTCCACAACTCAACGTCAGCCGCCGCTCCTTCCCGTAGCCGTTCCGGTATCCTTGCCCGGCATCGATCCCTCCACGACGCTCACTTTTTCTCCGTCCCAAAAGTTGCGTCACTTCCTCCTCCAGAAGCTCCTGCACCCAGAATTGGATCTTCCCCCGCACCCAATCTTCCAGCTGCTCAAAACAAACCCTTGACTCGGACCTTTCATCAATGTTTTCCTTCTTCATGGCGGTGTCGACTCCTTCCTTTTTTGGGCCTTCCGGCCCGGGTTAATAATTCATGGAAGGATACTCACCGCCTCTGCTATTTACACACCTTCTGAGGGTACCTCGCGTTGGCCTAACACTGCGCTAAGTTCTGGTAGATCTGGGTGGCCCGTCATGTCCTAAAAGCCAGTGGTGAAAAACAACACTTTACCAAAAGTCGAATGCTACGCAGGCTATCACACCAACCAGCGACCGACTCGTTCTATTTAGAAAATCGCTGCTACAAAATAGAAGAGCTTTTAGAGCAGTGGCAGAAACCGGCGGCCACTTACTTCCGCGTCCGAGCAGATGACAAGAACACCTACACCCTTTGCCTGACGAGAAAAGACAATGTGCGGACCTTAAGACCAGGACTCTGGCCGCAGGCTCTTGTTTTTGAAGGTATTGTTAAAAGGAAGCACGCGATCGGTAAGCGCATAGAGGATGAGCTTAAGTTAGGGAAACCGAAATATGGTTCTATGGCGGATCCAGAACTTGGCTAAAGACTAGATCTTGTTCTGTCAGTCCCAGGACAATTAGAGACTGGCTTTCGAGGATAGACAAGGATGCCAAAGAAGCCAGGAATAAGCGCATTTTCGACGTGTGGTTGGCGTGTTATACGCAGAAGGAGATTGCGGAGGCACTGGAATGTGATAAAGCAACGGTGAACAGGACAATCGAGGATTTGTTGCAAAACGGCAAACTCTCCAGTTCGCAACAAATCGTTGCCGAGCACAACGACGGGGTAAATGAAAACGGCAAGCCAAAGTTCGAAGTCCCGATATACAACGTCTGGAAATTCAAAAAGAAGGCAGCTGGATCCAAGCACTTCTCCCACCAGGAGGGTTTTCCAGCTTCTGAACTGTCATCCGATTTTCCTCCCATTTTGTTTGGTGAGCATTGGTAATATATTTGGTGAGTCGACCCATGAAATCCAGACATAGGTTGCTGCCTTCAAATTTTTTCTACATAGAAAACAGAGAAACGAAACTACCCGAAATTCTGGTCCCACTTTCAGGCGATTGGGTCCCAATCGGAGAGGGAAAAGGCTAGGGACGTCTGGATCTTTTCTGGGTGCGTATAGGATGCGGAAAGCGTATTTTCATGCGGGGATCCATTGGGGGCTTGGAGTCATCTGCATACCACCCGCTGAAAGGATTCTTGACCCTTTTTTAGTCTCTCCCCCAGAGACTCGCGCACTGTTCACCAATCGCCTTGATTTCACGTGTCAGAGCGTGTAGAAGACTTGAAAGTTCATCAAGAGTATGATTTACCCAGATTTTTGATTTTCTCGTCTCTAACACACTCCAGCACGTGATCCAGGCTCTTCCAGTAACCGAGCACTGACCAGCGTTCTTTGTGCCCTTTTTTGGATGTTCTTTTCTTTTCCAGCACGAAATTGTGCTCATCAGAAGTGATCCGGTAATTTTCGTCAATTTGTAGAATCATCTTCGTAGCTCCTTTCTGTTGAAAAGGTCAGTTTTTCAGCAAATGGTCTAACCCACAGCCAATTTGACTCGAAATTCAGCCTTTTCTACTTTGTGTTCGGATCTTCGGCAAAGGCCGAACAGGTGAAAAAGATCAACCTCAACACGACTACCTTTTCGGAACTTGATAG
>JALLOM010000484.1 GCA_027717865.1 Acidobacteria bacterium AH-259-O06
TTCTTCTTGGGGCTCCACTGATGTTACAAAACCGCTAAAGGTTTCTGGCGGAAATTCTACATACTCCGAAAGTGCTTCCATAACCCATTCCGCCGTTTTGTTGAGCGGGGTCGAGGTGTGACGCCCGTCACTGCCCTGCTTCCCTGATACCGCTAAGGTAGTAATCGGAAGGCGCTTATGAAAAGAAATGATCTTTTAACTCTGGTCCTTATGCTCGCTTGGCCGATAGCAGCGTGGGGTCAGACTGTCCAGTACTTTCCCCATTTAGCGGATGGAGGAGGCATCGTAACGATCTGGTACTTCACCGGTCTTGGCGCAGGACCTTCTGAAGTCACCCTTGAACTTTTTCAGCAGGATGGAAACTCTCTGATTCTTCAAACAGATCGAGGCACAGACAGCACATTCTCATTTTCGCTTGAGCCTGCCGGGCAATTATCGCTTCGCACCCTTGGGGTGCCTATTGATCCTCAAGTGGGCTGGGCCAAAGTCACTTCAAGTCAAGCGATCGGCACTACGGAAGTATTTCAGATACTGGGAAGCAGTGGACAACTAATTAGTCAGGCTGGAGTGTTGCCAACATCCACCACGGCCCTGGCCACACTGTTGGTCACAATCGATGCAAAGGGCCGGAATACTGGTGTTGCTGTCGCGAATACAGGCTTCTCAACAAACCCCTTAACCTTTACCCTTTTCAATCAGGATGGTTCTGTTGCAGCCACCTCAACAATGACATTAGCCCCGCAGGCCCAGATTGCCAGGTTTATTTCCGAAATAGCGGGTTTCGAAGGAATTGGGGCTGTTGAAGGCTCACTTGGAATATCGGGATTGTCTCGCTTTTCGGTGGTTACCCTCCTGTTAGAAGGGCTGGAGCTTAGTACCTTGCCGGTTCTACCCGGTCGAATTGAGGGTCTCACTTCCAGCACAATTGTCGTAGTGGGCGTTGCAGATATTACTTTGGCTGGCATGCCCACCGGATTCAGTTTCGGCAACACTTCCGTGCCTCTTAATTCCCCGACTGAGTCTGGTCTTGGCTTGATTCCCGGAAGGCACATCGAGATATCAGCCTCGGGTGTGGTTGGTAGTTTTGACCCAGGCTTTACCGAAGAATCACCAGAGGGCAATACGGGCCAAAACAGTTCGGTTCGACTCTCCGGTTTTGGTTTTGGTTCTGCTCTCCCAGATAATGGAATAAGTGATCTGACCGGCCATTGGTTGGGATTGATAGGAGTATTTTTGTCACAAAACCAACCTGATCCTCCCCGTCCCCCGGCACTAGATTTCTCTGGTGCCGCAGCAGACATTGTTCGCATTGCACCTTTGTTAAAACAGACTTTTTACATAGGTACGGGCCAGACATCCCAGGGGGAAATCAAACAATTTGTCATACCAGACGGTGCGACGCGGTTATTTCTTGGGATACTCGACCCCGCTGGTGGGACAAATGACAACACAGGCTCGTTCACAGTGAACTTATCTCTTTCCCAGTAAGTTATTCATGAGTCTGGACACCACTGGATCGGTCCATCTTCCGGCTTGGCGATTCTGTTTTTGAGGGAATCTCCCGAAGTGTTCGGGGTGGGTATATTTTGAAAATCAAATCTATACTCTGGTAGGGCGAACACATCGGGAAACAAGAGAAGCCAGCCAATTCAGTTGAAAAAAACACAAAACCACACAACGAAAAAAATTTCAGCTGGCTAGACTCCATCCCACTCCCGAACGGCTGCTCCAACCCCTCGACTGTTAACATCGGCTTAAAAGAGCACCAAGTTCACCGGAATAAGAAGGACCCACCTGAGAGAGCCCCATCGGCCAGGAGGCGGTAAGAAAACTCTATAGTAAAGATTCTATATATAGAGGCTCGACGCCTCATTTCCGACTTTAGGTCTAAAGACCTTTTGTGGAAAGTGAGCGGATCGGAAGGAGGAGATGAAAGGAGCCGAGCAGCAGTGTCCTTATTGTCAAAAGTGGTTTATCCCTTCCTGCTATCGTCCCCAGCAACGGGTCTGTAGCCGAGGCGAATGCCAGCGTCGACGCCGCAGCGACTACCACCGCCAGAAGCTGGTCTCGGATCCCGAGTATCGTCTGGTGTGCCGGGACAGCCAAGAGAAATGGCGCGCCCGAAATGCGGGCTATCAAAAACGTTACCGGCAAACCCATCTGGA
>JALLOM010000485.1 GCA_027717865.1 Acidobacteria bacterium AH-259-O06
TCGATGTCTACCGCCTCGACCTGCCAGATTCAAACAGGCGTATCTTGAATCTCCATCTGAAGACAAAAGGCAACCATTCCTCCACCTCTGGCCTATAGTCAAAACAACTCCCCATGCCTGTCAACAGATCAGAACCCTTACCACCCCGCCTTACTGCGTTTTTGGTAGAAATCGGCAGGGCGCTTGGATGAAAACGATCCAGCTCAGGCGGGGTGGGCCTATTGTCACTCCTTTTCCAACTCATCCTCCTCGATGATGTGGGCGGGCAGTTTGCGATATCCCATCAGGAACAGCATCACTATCACTCCCAGCAAAACCAGGGGGAGCATCAGTCGGCTCACTAACCCAAGCTCCTTTTGAGCCTGTGGGTCGTACAAAGCCTCCTAGCCCATCCAGGCCCAGATTGACAGCATGATCACGGCTACAAACCAAGCGATCCACATGGGCACGCGAATTTTGCAAAAGCAGGTTGGAAGGTCAACAACTTTTACAAATACTGAAACAGTTTGCCGAAAATGGGTAAGCCGACCGACGATCTGCGTTTCTGAGCCGTCGGAATCCAGCGTTAGCACACCAGGAAAATCAATGATTTACGGGCGCCCTTCCGCAAGGGTTTTTGGGCAAGCTGTAAAAGGCCCGCTGTACCGTCCCAGCTTCTTGCCCCGGTCTTTAGCTCTCCTTAATCCCGCCTTCACCCTCTCAGCGATGATATCCCTCTCCAACTGTGCCACGCGCCGATAATGGTGAAGATGGCCCCACCCAAAGGGCTCGATGTGTCGATGTTCTCCTGGTAGGACACGAAGTCGATGCCCAGATTCCTGAACTCCTCCAGGGCCAGAATCAGGTGCTTGGTGCTTCTGGCAAACCGGTCAACTCTCCACACCAGCACCACATCAACCCGCCGCTTCCTGGCGTCGTCAATGAGCTGGCTGGTGCAGGGGGGGAGTCTTCGGTGCCACTGAATCCCAAGTCACGATACTTACGACAAATGTGCCATCTACGGTCAGCAACGTGGCGCCGAAGGTCCAGAACCTGGCTCTCCGTGCTCTGTTCTAAGGTGGAGACCCTGAGCGTAAATCCCAACCCTTGTATGCTTCTTGGTCATGGGTTTGTCGCGGGGGAGGCCACCAGAGCCATGACAGGCCTTCATCGAATATAGAATATAGGAATTTCTTTTTTCGGAGCGATTGTATTGTGCGGGAGAAAAGAGGTCAAGGGGGGGGTTGTGAGGGGTGGAGTCAGGTTTTACTGGGTAAGAAGATTACGCTCAATCGGCAGAAAGTCGCGGTATTCAAGCACTGATTGCAGGTGTGGGATTCGCAGCTCAGCTGGCGGGAACCCTCGCCGCTCAGTCAACGCTTCCCGTAATTGGTGTGCCTCTGGATTCCTCTTCTCTGAAAGGATTGGATTCCCTTTTATCTACCGTGCAGATGCCTAAGGGAATCCCAGTCGCCTGCATGACGATCGGCAAAACTGGCGCGGCCAACGCGGCCCTCTTCGCTGTGGAGATTCTAAGTCGCACTGAGCCTGACCTTGCCGCAAAGCTCAAAAACTATCGACAAAAGATGAGTCGGGAAGCTGCGGCTATTGAGCTGTAAGTCCCATCAAGGAATTTCGGTGTACCAGGCACGGCCTTGGGCATCGGATCGGCCGCAAGCCCGCATGGTTTCGAGCTTCCCTTCTGGAGCCGCTTTAAGACTAGCGCCAGTCTGTAGATCATTATTCCAGTTCTACAGCGACGGAATCTTACGAAAGTTTCACTCATCTTCGACAGTTTTAGACAGTGGGCTGCCAGCAAACCCGCATGGTTTCTACCTTCCTCTTCCGGAGCGCTCGATTTGTAGTGCCACGGTTTAAGGATGATATAAGATAATATCTTTGGATTTAATGGGGATGTGCTATGTCAGTCTGTGGTGCTAACATGGATTCCTATGTTCTTACGGACGAAGAAGGTGCGCGGACACACCTATGTGCAGATCGTGGAGAATCGCCGGGAGAAGGGGAAGGTTCGTCAACGGGTGCTGGCCGGCCTGGGCCGGCTGGATGAGCTGCAGGAGTCGGGTCGCCTTGAAGGGCTGCTGAAATCGGCCGCCCGTTTCTCGCAGTCGCTGCTGATCCTCTCCGCCCATCGCTCCGGAGAACTTCCCGCGCTGGTGAACCGG
>JALLOM010000486.1 GCA_027717865.1 Acidobacteria bacterium AH-259-O06
TCCTTGGAGAAATCGGTGTAGATCGTGTTCCATAAGGCCTGGGCTAAAAATGATTTCTTCTTTTGGATCATCTTTTCCTATCTTGCCCAGTGCCTCTAGCAAGCCGTACCGTGTGATTCTTGCTGTAAAAACACCGCCAGTTATATCTTGGCACCGGAATTCATTTGATCTGATCAGGGCCTTACCGCAGCCTTGTGGTAGATATCCAGCTACCTGCTTAAACATCTGAAGAGACTGGGAGCTAAGATCAGGGACAAGGTCCTCTTTTATCATTACTGGAGACGCTATTAGGTGGGCGGTTGGATTGGGCCAACGCAGAGTCTTATACCACGTCTGATCTATTGCTTCGCTAAGCCGAATCTGAATCCTGGCACTTTTTTCATACATCCGGTCGATTTCAGCCCTGTTGTCAGGATGTACCGGATCAGAGCCAGCGGCAGGACGTACATAAATAAGACCATTGAACAGATGGGGAGGATATGCGCTCTCCTTGACTTTTATCAGCAGTACAACATCACCGCTTTGCAGATTGATCGTTTTGGTTGCGAATAACGGAATTGGATTTACTGTGGATGCGATCTTCCTGTAAGCAGAGTCTTCCAAATCTGAAGGAGCATTGGTTGTTCCAGGAATGCTCTCTGCGATCTCATTAACCGCCTTCACACCGATTGCAATCAGACCCCCGTGTGAGTTGGCAAATGCTGCAACATGTTTCCCCAGTTTTTGTTTAACAGTCCCGCTGTAGTCCTCCTTGAACTCAAAATAAATGCCTTCCCGAATGCTGTTTTGGACGAGAAGCCTGTCCAAGTCTGTTTCAGACTGATAGGAGTCTAGAGATAAGGGTTGGTCCATCTAAGGGCTGCTATCCACTGTGTTTTATTTCCACCAGTAATTTGTTCTCTTGGCTAAATAAGCCTTCAACAAAGAGTGAAACATCCTCCCGTGATTTGGATACCTGAGATGGAGCAGCTCATGGACGATGACTTCATCCCTCTTCTTCTCAGGTGCCTTCAGTAGTGAGGTGGGAGAAAGTCTGCTGGTCACAAAAAGCTGGGTGGCTCGTGATCGCTATTTTTGCTCCAACTCGGCCATGATCGGAACCTCTTCTTCGGCTTCGACCTTGATCTTCCTCACCCAGGATTTGTAGCCTTTCTTTGAGATTTTGATTTGGTATTCGCCTGGCCTGAGCTTCTTGGTTCTAGGCGTAGTGCCAGCAAAAGCTCCGTCGATCTCTATCTCTGCGTCTTCAGGATCGGAGCTGATTTGAAGGATGGCTTCATTGGTCCCGCCACTTCTGGTTGCGATAGTTTCCTTCTCGTCCTTGATGCCTTCCTGTTCAAATTGCAGCTCCACCCCTGCCACCTGTTCAACTGCCCGCAATACTCCGCGGTAGTTTCTCTTGTCGAGTCTGAACTCGACCGCTCCGACAAGATCTTTGCCATCGTTGAATGAGATCGTCATGTAGTGCTTTTTGCCTTTACTGAAGAGCAGAAACGGAGTCACCGCAATAGCAGTTTTAATACGCCGACCGGAAACGCGGCTGTAGAACACTTCGGTTACCACCTTACTGGGAATCGAGAAGCACTCATCGTTCTTCCTCAGAAACCGAATGGAACCCGCACTGACAATCAAATTCCCCTTATCCCCCTCTTTCGCCTTCCCATATGCGGTTCTCGCTTCTACCTTCTTGAACACCATTTGTGCCGACAGCTGGGCAGGCAAGAGCAGAAAGACTGACACCGCTGCGGCCACTACTTTGAGAGTCCTCAGCATAAGTCACCTCCTTTACTTATGGAGCTATGCTGCGCTCTTTTAGTTCAGACGCAATGTAAAAGTTGGGAATCTACTCTTGGTGTCTGTCCAAAAAACATCTGGTTTAGTGACAACTTTTTCGGCAGGACAAACGTCCCTTTCATGCAGGTTTCAGAGAGGGGAAAAAAGGCTTATCCCAGCTATCCCAGACCGGTGCTCATCCAGTAGGGTTATGAATTGCCACTAACTATGAATCCGGCAAGAGGTTGTGCCGCAGTTGTCAACGTGAAATGTTAGATCCTTAGTAGTACCTACCTTCACCCTATCTTCACCCTCCATGCGCTGGATGAGGGCCGGATACACTCTCGAACAGGTCGGAATTGCCCGAAACTGCCTCTGGATAAGGGAT
>JALLOM010000487.1 GCA_027717865.1 Acidobacteria bacterium AH-259-O06
TGAAGCCAGAGAGCGCTCATTCAGGCTGTTGCGTTCAAGGACTCGGGGTGCGTGCCCGGCCTGCAGAACCACTGTCTCCCCACCCTCGTTGAGCAGGTAGATCTTACCGTCGGCGGCAACAGGTGAAGCAGTGAACACACCTCCCATACGTTGGCGCCAGATCATCTCACCGGTCTTGGCATCAACGCAGGTAACAATGCCGCGCTCATTGGCCATGTACACCAAACCCCGGTAGTACAGCAAGGAAGAGACGTAGGGGGCACCCGTTGCTACTCTCCATAGGATGTGAGTCTTAGAAACATCACCGCGACCCCCTGTTTGAATTGCCATGTAGGGTCCGCTCGAATAGCCCCGGCTGGCGTACAGTACCCCATCGTGATAAACGGGCATTGGGACTGGAACTTTGTTGGGTTTGCCAGCATGCCAGAGCAGCTCGCCGCTTGAGGGATCGTACGCGTCCAGTCTGCGGTTGGAATTTATGATCAACTCGTCTCCCTTCTCGGCCGTGATGATTAAGGGAGTGGCGTAG
This sequence comes from Acidobacteria bacterium AH-259-O06, assembly GCA_027717865.1. Lineage (GTDB taxonomy): Bacteria > Acidobacteriota > UBA6911 > RPQK01 > JADFOI01 > JALLOL01. Next base: position 530 of record JALLOM010000487.1, read on the forward strand.
GAACGAAGTCGGCTGCCTCGGTCAACCTTCCAGCGCTCTTCACCTGTATGTTTATCTAAAGCCAGCAAATAAGAAGCTGGAAGGTGGTCGCAGAGGAGGATCAAGTAGTCCTTGTAAAGCACGGGAGAACTCCCGTGACCCCAACGAATCTCAAAAGGAGAATATTCTTTGCCGAGGTGACGCTTCCACAGGAGTTTCCCCTCGAGATCCAGGGCAACCAATTGTCCAGTTCCAAACCAGGCATAAATACGGTCTCCGTCCGTCACACAGCTGGGACTGGCAAGATTATGTTTGCGGTGTACAGGAGTCAGTTCTCTGTCGGCCTCCAACTGATACTCCCACAACAGACGCCCATTGGACCGCCGCAACGCCTGCACCACGAAATAGACCTTGTCCCCTTCATTGCCAGTTTTTGTGGAAACGCGGCTATTTTGAAAATCTCTGCCTCCCTGTTCGAATGGACCTTGACCGATTTGGAAAGTGAGGAAAATATGATCTCTCCACACGACGGGCGAGGAAGTACCCAAACCGCGTAGTGGAGTCTTCCACAGCACGTTCTCGTCATTACTCCAACGAGTGGGCAATGCTTTTTCTCGAGATATGCCATTGCCGTCGGGGCCTCTCCACTGTGGCCAATTGTCTGCCCGCACGTTACAGCTCAGGAGAATCGCAAAAACGACAAAGGGCCCAAAAGATCGCTCATTCACTCTGTTGGTCTGCGCCATGAGTCGGGACCGCAGTATAGCATTTCGGTTGGGACAATGGGCATCGAGGGGGTCAGAGCGTGAATTTCCAATTCTTGACCTGTCGGAAGAGTGATCGACAAAGCGCGAGAAAAATTGGAAACTCACGCTCTGACCCCAACCTCCGAAAATTGTTGTTTTAAATGGGGGCATTTGGAGGTACTATGATTTCGGTCGTATGCTCCTTGGGACAAAAAAGCTGTCCACGACTGAAACAAACTGTTGAAAAAGTGAGGTGAAACCACAGTACCAACCTGTATAAAAGAACCAAAGAGAGGGGGGTAAGATGAGACGATTCAGTCCAATAGTGTTATTGGCAGTAGTGGTGGTTTTCACAGTTTCGGGTCGGGATGAAAAGCAAAGCGGTCAAGGCGAAAAGGTCAACCTACTGACAGCACAGGAAAAGAAAGAGGGCTGGAAACTCCTTTTTGATGGAAAAACAACTAATGGCTGGAGGGCTGTTAGTTCAGAAGAATTCCCCCATTTCCGTTGGAAAGTAAAGGAGGGTGAATTTGAGATCATTCCCCCTAAAGACAGAAACTCCAAGGTCAGAAGCGACATTATTACCGTTGAGCAGTATGGAAATTTCGAACTCAAACTGGAGTTTAAGATCAGAGAAGGGAGAAAGGCAAACAGCGGAATAAAGTACCTTGTTCAACCTGGCACCCGTATTGGGTTCGAATATCAAATTGTCAGTGAACAGCCTCGATCCAAAGGGAGGCCCGCTCTGGGGGACCTGTATGCATTGGTTAGGGCAACTGGTGGGGTCATGCGGCCCGCAGGAGAATGGAACGAAGTGCGTATTGTCGTCAATGGCTCTCATGGAGAGCACTGGCTAAACGGTAGGAAGGTCCTCGAGTATAAGCGGCGTACTCCGGAGCTTC
>JALLOM010000506.1 GCA_027717865.1 Acidobacteria bacterium AH-259-O06
ATGCGTCCAGATCCACAGGGGGGAGATTTTGTCTTCATCTTTTTTGATATCCGGGACCGGATCGATTATTACGTCAAAGCCGATGGCATCCAGTCAGAGATCTACACCATTGAAGTTTCAGAAATTCCACGCGTCGAGAGCCTGAAGGTGGTTCTTCAATTTCCACCATACACGGGTCTTTCCGGCGTGACTTTAGAGGATGAGGGCGACATCCGTGCGCTGGTGGGGACTGAGGCCGAGATTTTCGTGCACACTGACCAACCCGTGCGTGCTGGAATGATCAAATTAGAAAAGGGTGGGGAGGTCCCGTTGCAGCTTCTAGGACCTCAACAATTGCGGGGAACGCTCAAGATCACACAAGACGACTATTACAGGATCCATCTCCAGGACCAGGAGAACTTTTGGAATCCGGCTTCTGATGAGTATCTCATCCAGGCCCTGCAGGATCAACCTCCCATTGTGAACTTTACCCGCCCGGGACGGGATCAGCGGGTCACCAACATTGAGGAGGTTTTTACCCAGATCAAGGTAGAGGATGACTACGGAGTGGCCCGGTTGGCACTGCGCTTTTCAGTCAATGGGGAACCGGAGCAAAAAGCCCAGCTGAATTACCCGAAAGCTTCGCGTTCCTTCTCCACTTCCCACACCTTTTATTTGGAAGAGTTTGATCTGGAGCCTGGAGATTTTGTTTCCTACTACGCCGAGGCTTCAGACGCAGTCTCTTCCGCCTCCACCGACATCTACTTTTTCGAAGTCGAGCCGTTCGATCGGGAGTATTACCAGTCGCAGCAGGGTGCACCTATGCCGGGCGCCAATGCCAGGGACAACATCATGCTCTCCAAACGGCAGAAGGAAATCATCGCTGCCACTTTCAAATTGCAACGAGACCGCGCTCGCTACTCAGCATCCGAATTTGCAGAAAATAGTCAAACTCTGGCTCTGGTTCAGCAGCGGCTGCAGTCCGAGACCCAAACCATTGTGGATCGAATTGGGCGGCGGGGTGCAGCTGTCGCCAACCCTCGCTTTCAGAAGATGGCCCAACACTTGAAACAAGCTGTGACTCACATGGAGCCAGCCCACCAACAGCTGAATCAGGCAAATACGAAGGAAGCTCTTCAAGAAGAGCAAAAATCCTTCCAGCAGCTACTTCGCGCCGAGGCCCTTTTTAAGCAAATTCAAGTTTCCTTTGCCCAGAACCAAGGCGGCGGCGGGGCTTCAGCCGAGGAGCTGGCGGATTTGGTCGATCTTGAGCTCGACAGAACCAAGAACCAATATGAGACGCTGCAGCAGAATCGTCAGTTGAATCGCGAGCAGGCACTGGATGAGGCTCTGGAAAAGCTGAAAGAATTGGCCCAGCGTCAGCAGCAGCTGGCCCAACGTCGCCGTCAACAGGCGATGCCAGGTTCCTCCAACGCGAATCTGTCTCAACAGCAACTAATTGAAGAGGCGGAACGTCTGGCCCGCCAACTGGAACGCCTTTCTCGCCGGCAGCAGGATGCGCAGCTTCAGGATATCAGTCGCCAGTTGAGGCAAGCAGTCCGCGATATGCGTCGAGCTCAGTCCAGTGGCCAGAACAACCAAGAGGCCCAGATGCGGGCTCAACAGGCACTGGAGCGGCTGCAGCAGACCCAAAGAGCCCTGGGCCAACAGCGTCGCCGGCAGCTGGTCAACAATCTTCAGCAACTCAAGGAGAGTTCTCAGCGTCTGGTGGGAGACCAAAAGGAAATGCTTAACAAGATCGACCATCTCGATCGAACTGTAAAATCGGGAAAGATCGACCAGAATTTTATCCAGGAGCTCCGAAAGTTGCTGGGCGAAAAATCCCAACTGCAAGAGGATCTCCATCAGTTGGAAGGAAATCTTCACCAAACGGCCCGCCAAATGGGTTCCAAACAAGCTGAAGCCTCGCGAAAACTTAAGGAAGCTGCACTCGATGTGCGCGATCAACGGATCCCGGAAAAGATGCAGGAAGGCTCTGAGCTTCTTTCTCGTGGCTGGACGGACCTGGCACGGGAGCGCGAGGAAG
>JALLOM010000049.1 GCA_027717865.1 Acidobacteria bacterium AH-259-O06
ATGTCGACGACATAGTGATAGCGGCCGTAGATGGAACCTACCCACATGCCAACCACAATGATGGTGGCAAAAATGCCGCCCCAAAGGTCCCACAGGCCCCAGCACCAGACGCAATCACCATGGTGAAATGAACCAAAAGATATGCAATTGCAAGCCAACTTCCAAAAGCACCCGGGCTGAAAAGAAGTTCGGTAGCAGTGATGATCAATTCGCTTCTTGCAAGGGGGGGTCGGAGCGTTAATTTCCAATTTTTGGGTCTTGAATTACTTAAGTTTGAGTCCTGATCCAAAATTGGAAATTCACGCTCTGACCCCCCACCCTTTCCTAGAGGTGCTATATTAGAGGGGTCAGACCCCTGTAGTCGGAACGAGGTCAGAGATGCTCACACATGGTTTGCTCATTGTCAGTCTTCTATTTGGTCAGCAGCAGGATGCTCCACAGAAACAACAGGAGGAAGGTTTTCGAATTGGGGTTGCTGTCGATCAGGTTTTCCTTTCTGTAAATGCTCGTTCCATTGAAGGCGGCTTCGTGCAGGATCTGACGAAGGAAGAGTTTCAAGTGTCTGAAGATGGGGTCAAACAAGGCATCGTCAATTTTTACAGTGCAGGAGTCCCAGTGCACGTCATTCTGCTGATTGATATTAGCGGAAGTACCCGTGAGTCTCAGGGCCACATACGGCGTGCCGCTCTGGGCTTCGCAAAAAGCCTAGGGCCAGAGGACAGAGTCACCATCGTCACTTTTAATGATGCACCTCGCCTTATCCTGGACTGGACGAATGATATTGAAAGGATCGAATTGGCATTGGGAAGTATCTACGCTAAGGGCTACACGGTTTTGAACGATGCCCTGTATGTTGTCTTCGACGATCTTCTGAAAGAAGTTCAAGGGAAGAAGGCGGTTATTGTTTTAACCGATGGAATCGACAACAACAGCATGGTTGGGCAAGATGAAGTTGTCAACCTTGCCACTCGCTCTGAGACTATGGTTTACGTTGTTTCCAAGTTGGCGGAGTACTGGGCAGGTGCCATTGCTGCCAGAATGGAATATCGGGCGAGTGCGCAGTTGATTCCCAAACAGCTGACTGACGAATTCATTATTGGTGCTAAGAGATTTCTGACGCGGCTGGCCCAGCGGACCGGAGGGAAGGTATTGGATAGCAAGGCCTTTAACAGTCTCACTGACGTATATCAGCAGGTAGCCGAAGAGTTAAAGAATCAATATTACATTTCTTATATCCCGTCCAATATCATGAAGGATGGGAAATGGCGTAATGTCGAGGTGCGCGTCAACCTGCCTGGCGTGGTGGTAAGTACGCGGCCCGGTTATTATGCTCCCCTTGAGCCGGGTGGAAATTAGCTTCCCCCCTTCTTTTCCCGTGAATAATTCCCGCCGCTCTTAGAGGCTTGACAAAATGAGTACAGGGTTAGTACTCTTTTATCATGAAATGGTACCGGATCAGTCCTATATCAGCGGAAGCATAGAAGGATAAACCCATGATTAGGATGAGTAAGGAGACCGACTATGGGATTATCCTCCTGGCGCATTTCGCTGGTGATCAGGAAAGGCTGACGCACAGCGCGCGGGCGTTGGCCGCGGAAACTTACTTGCCGCTCCCAATGGTGAGTAAGATTCTGAAGATTTTGGCGCGAGAGGGTTTTTTGGTTTCATATCGAGGAGTCAAAGGTGGTTATAGCTTGGCTCGATCTCCGGAGAGAGTCCCAATAGCTGAGATCATTACTGCCATGGAAGGACCTGTCGCTATGACAGAGTGTGTTGAGGCTCCCGGGGAGTGCAGGCACGAGCCAGTTTGTCAGCTGAGATCAAAGTGGCAAAAGATCAATGAGGTGGTGCTGCTGGCGCTGGGTAGTATCACGCTTTCAGACCTGATCGGGCCACTCCCTGATCAACTTGCGCCATTCGGAGGCAAACCGGAAAACTTGGTGAGGCTCCAATAAAAAGTAGGTTGCTCCAGGGTTCACAATTTTTGCGAAGAGGGAGAAGAAATTATGCCAACTGAAACGAAGCAAATTCAGGATCTTGCAAGCCAGGAATATAAGTATGGATTCTATACAGACATTGAAGCCGACTCGATACCTGCAGGCCTAAATGAGGATGTCATTGCTTTAATCTCAGCCAAGAAAAATGAGCCGGAGTTCATGTTGGAATGGCGCTTGAAGGCTTACAGGCACTGGCTGACGATGAAAGAGCCAAAGTGGCCCAACGTTCACTATCCACCGATCGATTACCAGGGCATTGTCTACTATTCGGCCCCCAAGAAAAAGGACAGCCCGAAGAGCCTGGATGAAGTAGATCCGGAGCTACTAGAAACGTATAGAAAACTTGGGATTCCCTTGGGAGAGCAAGAGCTCTTGGCGGGAGTTGCCGTAGATGCAGTTTTTGACAGTGTCTCGGTGGCAACTACCTTTAAGGAAAAACTGGCCGAATTGGGGATTATCTTTTGCTCCTTTTCTGAAGCAGTCGGGGACCATCCCGAGCTGGTGAAGCAATATTTAGGGTCAGTCGTTCCTTACACCGACAATTTCTTTGCATCCTTGAACTCGGCAGTATTCAGTGACGGTTCCTTCTGCTACATCCCTGAAGGTGTACGCTGTCCCATGGAATTGTCAACCTACTTCCGGATTAACGCCAAGAACACCGGTCAGTTTGAGCGGACCCTGATCATAGCCGAGAAGGGAAGCTATGTGAGTTATTTGGAAGGGTGTACGGCTCCCATGCGGGATGAAAATCAGCTCCATGCTGCGGTGGTGGAATTGATCGCTCATGATGATGCTCAAATCAAGTATTCAACCATTCAGAATTGGTACCCGGGCGATGACGAGGGCAAGGGTGGCATCTATAACTTCGTGACCAAACGCGGCAAGTGCCTGGGACGCAATTCCAAGATCTCATGGACCCAGGTGGAAACAGGCTCAGCGATTACTTGGAAGTATCCTAGCTGTATCCTGCTGGGTGACAATTCAATCGGCGAGTTTTACTCGGTTGCTTTGACTAAGAAAAGGCAGCAGGCCGATACCGGAACCAAGATGATCCATATTGGAAAAAACACCCGCAGTACTGTGATCTCCAAAGGGATTTCTGCCGGTCACGGCCAAAACACCTATCGCGGATTGATCAAGATTAGCAAGAGCGCAACGGGTGCCCGCAATTATACGCAGTGCGATTCCATGCTCATTGGTGACCAATGCGGGGCACACACTTTCCCCTATATCGAGATCAAAAACAGCACCGCGCAGATGGAACACGAAGCTTCCACCTCGAAAATCGGGGAAGATCAAATGTTCTATTGCCAGTCTCGTGGTCTTTCAGCTGAGGATGCGGTCTCAATGATCGTCAACGGCTTTTGTAAGAAAGTCTTTAAAGAGTTACCCATGGAGTTTGCAGTAGAAGCTGACAGACTACTGAGCGTGAATCTTGAAGGAAGTGTCGGTTAAATCGGAAGATCGCGCAGAAAGCATAGGGATGAGGAGACGGTAAGAACAGATGCTGGAAATTAAGGATTTGCATGTGAAGGCTGGTGACAAGGAGATCCTGCATGGAATCAATCTTAAAGTGAAGGCAGGCGAGGTCCATTCAATTATGGGGCCGAATGGTTCTGGGAAGAGTACCTTGGCTCAAGTTCTGGCCGGGCGTGAATCTTATGAGGTTACGGCGGGCCAGATAACCTACGAAGGGAAAGATCTCCTACAGATCGCCCCTGAAGATCGGGCCCGCCTGGGAATCTTTATGGCTTTTCAGTATCCAGTAGAGATTCCAGGTGTGAGCAACACCTATTTTTTGAAAGCAGCCCTGAATGCCATCCGCAAAGAGCGTGGTGAGGAAGAGGTGGACGCCCTGGATTTTTTGAACCTGGTGAAGGAGAAAATGGAGCTTCTGAAAATCGATGAAAAGCTGATTAGTCGACCTGTGAATGAGGGCTTTTCAGGGGGTGAGAAGAAACGTAACGAGATCTTCCAACTGGCCGTATTGGAACCGAAACTGGCCATTTTAGATGAAACGGATTCGGGTTTGGATATTGACGCGCTAAAGGTCGTCGCCCACGGGGTGAATTCTTTGCGCAGCAAAGATCGGGCGTTTATTGTGGTTACCCACTATCAGCGCATCTTAAACTATATCATCCCTGATTATGTGCACGTCCTTTATGATGGTCGAGTTGTGAAGTCAGGGGGTAAGCAGCTAGCCATTGAACTTGAAAAAAAGGGCTATTCCTGGTTGGGAGAAGAGACTGTGAGTGCTCAATTGGTCAATTAGCGATGGAAAAGGCGAATCGATGATTGAAGCGGTTCAAAAAGAAACGGATATTTACCTCTCTAATTTTGCACAGCTGGAACGGGAATTAGCTGATGAAGAGCCGGCTTGGCTTCGGCGAGTTCGCAAGGCCGCTATCCTTCGCTATTTTGAGCTGGGATTCCCCACTCGCAAGCAAGAAGAATGGAAATATACCGAGGTACGTCCGATCGCAAGGATCCCTTTTAAGCCGGCCCAGTATGAGCTGGATGGTTTGACAGCCGACAAGTTGAACCAGTTGACTTTCGGCAACTTACAATGTCCGCGGCTTGTTTTTGTCAACGGCCACTACTCGGCGGAGTTGTCTTCACTTGAGGGGTTGCCGGATCCAGTTGAGGTGCATAGTCTGGCCCAGGTTTTGAAGGAGGACCCAGACTCAATAGAACCTTACCTAACCCGGTATGCTGACTACGAGAATCATCCTTTTATAGCCCTCAATACAGCCTTCATTCAGGACGGAGCATTTGTCTATATTCCCAAGGGACAAGTACTTAAGGAGCCGATTCATTTACTGTACTTTTCAACGGCACCCGAGGAAGCAGCCGTGGCCTATCCACGGAATTTGATCGTCCTGGAGGGTAACAATCAGGCGGTTATTCTCGAAAGCTATGTCGGATTGGGGGAAAGGAAGTATTTCACGAACTTGGTGACGGAGATTGTGGCCGGTGAGAATGCGATTGCGGATCACTACAAGTTACAGCAAGAGAGCCGGGAGGCGTTCCACATTGCTACTTTACAGGTGCACCAGGATCGCAGCAGCAGTGTGAGGACGTTTAATGTGACACTGGGCGGAGCGCTTACCAGAAATGAAGTCAACGTGGTCCTGGATGGAGAAGGTGCCGACTGTGCTCTTGACGGGCTCTATTTAATCTCGGGTCGGCAGCACGTGGACAACCACACCCGACTGGAGCACGCCAAGCCGCACTGCGATAGTCGCGAGATTTACAAAGGGATTCTGGACGAGAAAGCAACCGCGGTGTTCCATGGTCGAATCGTGGTTCAGCCAGGTGCGCAAAAGACAGACTCTAAACAAACCAACAACAACCTTCTGCTTTCCGACGAAGCACTGATCAATACCAAGCCGCAGTTGGAGATTTATGCAAACGACGTAAAGTGCACTCATGGAGCGACAATTGGTCAACTCGACCAGGATGCGCTTTTTTACTTGTGCTCTCGTGGTATCGACAAAGCAACAGCCCGCAGTCTTTTGATTTACGCTTTTGCCAGTGAGGTCGTGAACCGGATCAAAGTGGAATCCGTGCGTGTCGAGCTTGACAAGTATTTATTCTCGTGGCTGCCGAAAGGGCATCTCGTCAAGGAGGCAGTGTGATAGTGAGAACAGGCCAACAGATTATTGCATCCGGCCGCTATCAGACATTGAATCCCTGGCTGGAGGTCGAGAAGATCCGCGAAGACTTCCCAATCTTCAAAGAGAAGATCTATGGCAAGCCTCTCGTCTATTTGGACAACGCCGCGACCACTCAGAAGCCCCAGAGCGTCATTGATGCGACCATCCACTTCTATTCGAGGGATAATTCGAATATTCATCGCGGCGTACATCTTTTGAGTCAACGAGCCACCGAGGCCTACGAGCATGCGCGCGTCAAGGTCCAGCGCTTTCTCAATGCAGCCGAATCGCGCGAAATCATCTTTGTCCGTAGTGTGACGGAAGCTATCAACCTGGTTGCGCAAACCTATGGCAGAAAACACGTTGAGGCTGGAGATGAAGTGCTTATCTCGGCCATGGAACACCATTCCAACATTGTTCCTTGGCAAATGCTTTGCGAGGAAAAGGGTGCTGCCTTGCGCGTCATCCCCATCAATGACGATGGCGAATTGCTGCTTGAAGAATATGAGAAGCTCCTGAATTCCCAAACTCGTCTGGTAGCAGTGGTCCATCTCTCTAATGCCCTGGGGACCATTAATCCAGTTAAGGAGATCATTGAAATGGCTCACCAGTGGAAGGTGCCGGTGCTCGTTGACGGAGCTCAAGCTGCGGCTCATTTAGAGGTGGATGTTCAGGATCTTGATTGCGATTTTTATGCCTTCTCTGGGCACAAGCTGTACGGGCCGACCGGGGTTGGGATTCTTTATGGAAAGGCTGATTTACTGGACTCGCTGCCTCCCTATCAGGGTGGTGGCGATATGATCAGATCCGTTACCTTTGAGAAAACTATTTACAATGTCCTTCCCTATAAGTTCGAAGCGGGAACGCCCAACGTTGCCGGTGGTATCGGACTCGGGGTGGCCATTGACTACGTGAATGAGATCGGTTTAAGCAACATTGCTGCTTATGAAAATGAGCTTCTCTCCTATGCCACGGAGCAGCTCTGTGGGATTCCCCGTTTGCGGTTCATTGGAACAGCCCATCAGAAAGCCAGTGTGCTTTCTTTTGTGATCGAAGGTGTGCATGCTCATGATGTCGGCACCATTCTGGATCAGGAAGGGATCGCGGTTCGCACCGGTCACCACTGTGCGCAGCCCGTCATGGCTCGCTTTCAGGTTCCGGCGACAGCACGAGCCTCGGTAGCCTTTTACAATACGAGAGATGAAATTGATGTCTTGGTGAAAGCGATCCACAAGGTGATAGAGGTGTTCAAGTAATGTCCTATCTGGATGACCTTTATCAGGAAATCATCCTCGATCACAGCAAGAAACCTCGAAATTTCAAGGAGCTCTCAGACGCAAATCACAAAGCAGACGGTTACAATCCCTTGTGTGGTGATAAGGTGAGTGTTTATCTCAAGCTGGAGGACGGGTTTGTTGAAGACATCAGCTTTATGGGTTCCGGCTGCGCTATCTCAACGGCTTCTGCCTCGCTGATGACGCAGACTTTAAAAGGGAAGAGCTTGGGGGAGATTGAGACTCTCTTTAAGAACTTTCACAACCTGGTGACTGGCAAAAGTAGTGCATCAACCGAGCTGGGAAAGCTTGCAGTATTTCACGGCGTGAGTCAGTTTCCCGTGCGGGTGAAGTGTGCAACACTTGTCTGGCATACACTGCAAGCGGCAATAAAAAGTAAGCCAGAAACCGTCTCAACAGAATGAAGGGACATTTTTGAGGAAGGACTCGTATGGAAGAGAAGGTGAACGAACCGCAGTTAGAGAGCACAAATCAATCTGGCAGTGAGGAGGAGCTTAAAGGAAAGGTCATAGAGGTTCTACGAACTTGTTATGACCCGGAAATTCCGGTCGACATTTACGAGTTGGGGTTGATATATAGTATTGATGTGAAGCCCTCTGGGGCCGTTCATGTTCGCATGACCCTCACCTCACCAATGTGCCCGGTTGCTGGATCACTTCCTCCGGAAGTGGAATCCAAGATTGGTGGCATCCCCGGGGTCGCTGATGCATCTGTTGAGGTGGTATGGGATCCGCCCTGGGACATGGACAGGATGTCAGAGGCCGCCAAGCTTCAGTTGGGAATGTTGTAATTTGTGCTTTCCTTTGCCCTTACTTCGCTCCTACTGGATTTCTACAATCTCGCCCTCCTGGAAAGTGTAGCGAGGGTTCTGGTTCACCTTATGGATTTGAGTGTCGGTGACCACTAGCTCTCCTTCTTGCGGGTTCAACCAGAAGTCAATATCGTAAATTGTCTTGCCGTCGGCGGTTTTGAAATCGGTGCAGGCGAAATAGCCTCGTCCCTCAATCTTCCGAACCGGATCGTGGATCTGAACGAAGCTGAGCTCAAGATTCTGATCGCTCTCGGGATCGTGAATCTTGAAGCTTCCACTTCCTTCTTGAATTTTCGCCTCGATGTGCGCGCTCATGGCCGTTTTAATGTTTTCCCCAGAAAACTGAACCGCTTCTTCTCCGGGATGTTCCTCCCCGGGATGCTCTTCAGCCACCTCCTCGCCGGGATGCTCCCCGGCACATCCGTACGCAAAGCACAAAAAGCTGAACCCAAGGGCCCAAATCAGAATTTTCTTCATCGCATAACTCCTTTGCCGTTTTGGTGGTGATCAAAATCGTCTTATTCTTAGCCTTACTCTTTTACCGGCACTGAGGAGACAAAGTCAACCTCTATCTGTCGGGAGTTGAATTGGAGGCCGGGGGGTTAGCCTTGTCGACGCTGATGTCCTTTTTTTCCATGATCTGCCCGGCACCTTCCACCGGCCGGGATTCGTTCAAGAACTCTTCAAAGAGCTTGGCAAACTCGTGGAAATAATCGCCGCCGCGCAACCTACACTGCACCGGTTCCGCGGGGTGCTTTTTTTTCTGCGCGAGAGCATTCTCAAACCGACGTAGGGGCCCAAAAATCTTGTGGCTGAACCAAACACTGATATAGCTGACAAAGCCGAGAGCCAGAAGCACTCCCCACCAGTGACTGATACAGAAACCAAGAAACCCGCGCAGCAGGGGATGTATAATTTCCGCGTCCACGCCAATCAACCATATGGAAAAATGGGCCGCTATCGACGTAATCAGAAAAACTAAAGGAAAGAGCAACGCGTAAAGTCCAATCTCGACAGCGAAGCGAACTTGATGCTTGTCAATGAACCGCAGCCGACGCCTGGAGGAACGTTTTCTCCACACCATAGAAGACACCCTTCGCGTGGAAAGTACTCCAGTATTGTTTATCATACTCACAGCTTAGAAACAATCCGAGTCGAATCATTGCCGAAGTCGAGGTCAATCCGCCGGGTCGCGCTCGGCCAGATCTCAGCGGACGTAACCGAGAGACCGGAGACGCTCTAGTGTTCTCTTGTCAAGGCCCGAGGGCACCTTGGGTGCCTCCAGCTTGTGTCCGCGTGAGACACGAGCCGGCGATGGAATCCCGGCGGGGTCTGGATCGGAGTGGACAAGCTTAACCAAGGAGCGGGCTTGGTCACTAGCCGGCCAGGGTCTGGGCCGCAACTCCTTCGGGTCCTCATCCAAATCGTAGTAACGGTGCTCGACCTCCACCCGCCTGACGAGCTTTTCCAGCCCCGGCAGGCTGCTCATCGCTTTATCCAGTAGATGGTTGGAGCGATTGACTTGCACCATCCACTTCTCTTTTCCGCGCCACATAGATCGCCACTGGGGACTACTCCCTGCCTCAGCGAAGATCTCCCGCTGTGGTCCTGTTTCGGACAACCGTTGTCCGTACAAGCCCGGCGGCAGTTGCAGCCCAGCAGCTTGCAAAAGCGTCGGGGCCACGTCGGCCAGCGAGACAGGGTGTGGGATACGTCCCGGCTGCACGCCCAGGCCGCGCACCAGCAGCGGCACGCGCAGGATCTCCTCATAGACGTGGTAGCCGTGGGTGAACCAAAGCTCATGTTCCATCATGCTCTCTCCGTGGTCGGCGGTAAAAAGCACAAGGGAGTTCTCGGCTAACCCGAGCTGTTCGTAAGCATCCAGCAAGCGACCTACCTCACGGTCCATGTAAGCGATCTCCTCGTCGTAGAGGTCGATATACTCAGCCCCGTCATTCACCCCCGGCTCCCGTTCATATTCAGGTACGCGCTCAATGTCGATTGGTATTGGTTGGGCGTTGGTGAAATCTGTGGGGCGGTCGGGAGGGGGATGGTACGGTCCGTGAGGGTCGATGTAATGCACCCACAGGAAGTTTGGACGGCTGGGGTCGCGCCAACTTGACAGCCATACCAAAGCGGCGTCGGTGGTTCTGGAAGCCCGTCGTTCATACATCTCTCTATATGGCTCGGTCTCGTCGACAAAATCGTCATAGTGATCAAAACGGGTATCGAGGCCGATCGCCTCCGCCGTGAGAACGATGTTGGAGACCACAGCCGCAGTCTGGTAGCCGGCACTGCACAGCAGGTCGGCCACGGTTACGACGTCGGGCGGGATCTTCTGGTAGAACAAACGAACGCCATGCTCTTGCGGCAGCATGCCCGTGAGAAAGCTCACCACGCTGGGAGGCGTGCTGGCCTCCGTGCTGTAGGCAGCATCGTAGATTTGGCCCTCCTCGAACCAGGAGTCGATATGTGGCGTCGTGGGGCGTGAGTAGCCGTAGATACCCATATGATCGGCCCGCAGCGTGTCGATGCTGATGAGTAACAGCGAAGGGCTATTCTCTGTCGCCCGCCTCGACATCAAGACCGTATCAGACCGGCCAGTCGCCAAAGGTGAGTTCAATGTCTGTGCGGGTCGTACAAACCACACGGCCACCGAGACACCCAGTGCCCCAGCCATCATGAGTCCAAGGTTTCGACGGCTCACGAAACCCTGCATCTTATCGGTGATACCCTTATCCAGAATTTCCGATTCCAACTTTCTTCCAATCTAAAAAGGTACGTCTGCCACACTGTCGATGTCAATTCCCTGTCGCATTTCTCTTTATGGTCTGGACGACATCGTGGATGAGTTCACATAAGAACTCTTGCTCGTATACCCTATCTGTGCAGCGAGAGACAGCGTCGTAGAAGGCCAGTTCATCCTCTCCCAGCCCTAGCTCAGCTGCCCTCTGGTCATCGTTTCCCATCTCCATTCGGATCTGGATCATGATTTCGATGACCCCGGCGGCGAGGAAAGTAAGGGTCGGCCGCTGGCCGACGCAAGCCAATGGCCAAGCCACAGATAGACGGTTCGGGCGATCTGCCCCTACGATACGGACCCACTGAAAATCAGGTGTCCTGTGGAGTGGCGTGAAAGTGAAACAGTGAAACACAAGCCCTTCGGGAGCGTAATTCTTGAGTGGGGTTCACACTAGGCCGCGGCATCGCGAACGGGCAAGAAAGATAAGCGTGTATCGGCTCAGCGGCCGTGATCGGTGGAAACTCAGATGAACAGAATAACAGGCATCGGATTGGCAATTGTTGGCCTTGCTCTTTGTGCCCATGGGCTGACAGGTTGGGTCTCCACCCAAGACCTGGACCAGACAGTGAAGGCTTTTCTGGAACGTCACCGGGGTCAGTGGAGGGACATGAAAGGGGATGCCCATGAACTGGTCCCCCAACTCGAGGGACCGTTCGACTTCGTGTTCTCGGACGCAGACAAAGGATGGTATACGCGCTATCTTCAAGCCGTGCTGCCGAAACTCGAGGTCAACGGTTGCTTTACTGCTCACAACGTCACCATGAGTAACCCGGGTATCAAAGAGTTTCTCGACTACCTGAGAACCGCCACTCGGGAAAAGAGGATAACGAGGAGCACCCTACCAAGTCCTGGACGCGATCACGAGCCGGGTTTCCGGCTGTTGGCGGAAAACGAGCTGGAAGGCTACACACTGGCGTCTCCGGCTATTTCAGACGGGCAAATGTTCATCCGAACGGAAGACTACCTCTATTGCATAGGCAAACGGTTGACCAGCCACGGATCGGATCGCTAAGTGGTACCGACCAATCGAAGTTTAATAAGATCCTCCGGAACCGTGTGACAAGGGAGATGCTGTTGAACGTCCGAGTGCAAAAACACCGTCGTCTGCCGCCGAAGCACTGGCTTGTCCTTCCGCTGCTCTTGATCGCGTTTCAAGGGACAGCCTCCACGCAGAATGAAACCTCCGATCGAAGGGCCGTGGCCACTCGCGTGGAAACCACTCCAAAGATCGACGGCCTCTTGGATGAACCGGAATGGAAGGTGGCCATACCAGTTGCGGATTTCGTCCAGCACGAGCCTGTCGAGGGCCAGCCGGCCAGCGAGAAAACCGAGGTCTTCCTCATCTATGATTCGGAGAATCTCTATGTGGGAGTCATGTGTTACGATCGCGAGCCTTCCCAGATTCTGGTGAGTGAGAGTGAACGGGATTCCGAACTCACCAACACGGATGCGTTTTGGATGGTTTTTGACACCTTTCACGACCGCCAGAACGGATTTGTTTTTGGCACCAATCCCTCGGGACTGGAATACGATGCGCAGGTTTCCAACGAGGGACAGGGCGGAGGCAGGGGTCGCGGTCGCGCCGGCACTCGCACCACAACTCAACGAGGCTCGGGACGTGGCGTTAACAAGAACTGGGATGCGAACTGGGAAGTAGCCACCCACACCAATGCGGAAGGGTGGATGGCTGAGTTCAGAATACCCTTCAGCACCCTGCGATTCCGTGGGGGAGGAAATCAGGTGTGGGGCGTGAATTTCGCGCGCAATATTCGGCGCAAGAATGAACAGGATTACTGGTCATCCGTTCCCCGTCAGTGGGATCTCTTCAGACTGACATTCGCTGGAGAGCTGCATGGTCTGGAGGTCGAACCGCCAACCAACTTCAAGGTAACTCCTTACGTGATTGGCTCCGCACAGCGGGACTTTCAGGGAAACCCGGACGGAGACACCAACTATTTGGGGGATGCGGGCTTCGACGTCAAGTACAGCTTGACTTCCAGTATGACTCTGGATCTGACTTACAATACCGATTTTGCTCAGGTGGAGGTAGATGAGCAGCAGGTCAACCTGACCCGGTTCAATCTCTTCTTTCCTGAAAAGCGCCCCTTCTTCCTGGAAAACGCAGGACTTTTTGCGGTCGGCAGTTCCCAGCAGGTGGACTTGTTCTTCAGTCGCCGCATCGGTATCGACAAAGGAGTCATTGTCCCGATCGTGGGGGGTGCGCGACTGACCGGCAAGGTGGACCGGTGGAACGTTGGATTTCTCAATATGCAGACGGAAACGGTGGGTGACTGTGCCTTGGGCAGTGCGGATTGCCTCACGCCCGGCACTAATTTCACTGTGGGTCGTGCCTACCGGGAGTTTGGACAAAGAAGCCGATTGGGCGGCATCTTGATCAACAAACAGGCAACCGGGTCTGGCATCGATCAGGATAATTACAACCGCACCTTTGGTCTGGATGGCCGGCTGGGAATTGGCGAAGCCTTCCTGGCCACCGGTTACGTTGCGAAAACCGCCACTTTTCACGAGAGCGAGGGAGAAGGCGCCTTTGATGGAAGCGATCATGCCTACAGCCTTCGAGGCGAGTACCGTACGCGCACCAAACGCATCTGGCTCGAATTCACGGAGGTCGGTGAAAACTTCAATCCCGAAGTGGGCTTCCTGCGTCGAAAGGCCTACAAGCATGTCAATACAGGCATCTTTACGTACTTCAGACCGTCCTCGGTCACATGGCTTCGGGAACTCCGCCCGCACGTTACCTACCGGGTTTACCACGATCTGGATGGCTTCAAGGAGAGCGAGGAAATTCACATGGATAGTCATGTGGAGTGGGAGAACGGGGCCCGCTTCAGCCCGGCGGTCAACATCACCTTGGAAGGTTTCCGAGAGCCCTTTAAGTTTTTTGGTGTGACCATTCCTCCAGGTTCCTACCGCAACGTGGAAATTGCCTGGCGATTCAACTCCAACCCGAGCGCTCCCCTTTCCGTGAATGTTGGACTCGACGCCGGCGGGTTCTACAACGGAAGCATCCGAACCTACGCGGCAGGACTGAACTGGCGCCGAGGTTCGCAGTTGACCACCTCCGTCAACTACACCCACAGCAAACTCGACTTCCCGGTGGAAGGAATCAACGGGGAATTCGGGGGAGCCTTCAAAACGAACCTGGTGGGAGCCAGAGTGAATTACTCCTTCACACCCAGAATCTTCCTGCAGTCCCTGCTCCAGTACAACGACGGGGGCGACAACTGGTCGAGCAACATTCGATTTGGATGGCTGAATACAGCGGGAACCGGTCTGTACGTTGTCTACAACGAGACACGTGATCTGGAGGGCCTAGACCGCGGATTGGAGCGTTTTGTTCCACCCGGTGGCCCCCTGAACCGGGCCCTTTACATCAAATTCACGCGGGAATTCCGTCCCTTCTAGCCTGGGCGTAACGGCCCAGGGTGATTGCCTTTTCACCCCCTACAGATTTAGCATTGAGAGCAACTGCATTGCACAGTGAGGGGGAGTTTCGTGCTCGGCAAGACCATCAGCCATTACAAGGTTCTTGAGAAAATCGGCCAGAGTAGTATGGGCGAAGTCTACCTGGCTGAAGACTCCCGCCTGGATAGACGAGTCGCCCTCAAGATCCTCCCCCAGCATCTCTCAGAGAGAGCCGACCTACGCGAGAGGTTTGAACGCGAAGCCCGGGCCGTCTCCAGTCTCAACCACCCTGTGCACATAGATGGAGCCGGGCTCGGGAATGAGGTCGCCATCGGTATGGGCACTCTCAACGTCCTCACGGGCATCATCCACATCATCGTCGCGGTCGGTTTGGTTTCTACGTAGAATTTGACTTTTAGT
This sequence comes from Acidobacteria bacterium AH-259-O06, assembly GCA_027717865.1. Lineage (GTDB taxonomy): Bacteria > Acidobacteriota > UBA6911 > RPQK01 > JADFOI01 > JALLOL01. The sequence continues at coordinate 14,409 of JALLOM010000049.1, forward strand.
CAGTACGGGGCGTGATTCATCTCTGGCTCTTTTCACCCTCTCCAGGACCGCATATGCCGGAATCTCATCCCAGGGGGATAGTCAACATGTGTCAACCAGTTGACACGTATTGGGAAATTCGAGTACTCCTCACTTGTACACTCATTTCTAAAGCACACTACAAGTTATTGGTCGGTAATAAGTTACTGTTCTTCAGATGTATTGCCCTGATACGGGTCTGCGTAATGGCATAGCGCGTGCGTGGGAGCATTACGGAAACAGCGTAATAGGAAAGTGAGTCCTTTCAAGTGAGCTGATGACACATCCAGCGTGATCGACTCTTAGGTAAGTCCTTTTTAATCAACGAGAGCTTAAACCGGACACAAGTCATGAAAAATAACAAAAATTTCCTCAGTTAGGTCGCCATTTTTGCTCATCTTGCCGATGCGGAAATGGAATCGGTAGCCCAAATGTTCAAGGAGCGCCGTTACAAGAGGAATGAGATCATATTCGTTGAGGAAGATACGGGCAAATACATGTATGTCATTAAGGAAGGATGC
>JALLOM010000488.1 GCA_027717865.1 Acidobacteria bacterium AH-259-O06
ATCGAGAGCTCCTCTTCGCTCAGTCGCGCCAGGCAGGCTCGTCGAAGCGCTTTCACCCGCTCGGGCACGGTTTGCCCTTCCCCTTTCAGCGCGTATTGGCTTTCCAGTCCGCTCAGGATGTACTCCCGCAGGTGGGTGAGCCGTTCGGGGAGTGTTCCCTTCTGCGGGCTCCCCAGGTATTCCACCTCTTTCAAGGCCATCTGGCCCTCTGCGTACTTCAAGATCCGCTGGGCCAACGACACTGCGCTGCGCGGCCTCCAGTTGACCCGCATCTCCAGCTCAGTCATCAGGGCTTCCAGCGCAGGCGTCGGATCTTGTATGTAGTGGTACTTAATGGCGCAGGGAACGCAATACACGGGGCGTTTAGCCCGCCGCGCTGCGCTCAATGCGATCACGGCCGGCCCGTCGCGGAACGGGGTTACACGGTCGTTGAGGTGATAGATCTCGCCTTCTGGGAAGATGACCAGGGGATAGGGGCTGTCCTGGAGGATTTTGACTGCGCGGCGGAAAGCGCGCAGGTCGGAGCCTTCGCGATCCACACTGAAACAGCCGTGCAACTGCAGCAGCCAACGCACCACAGGACGGCGCTTGACGAACATGTGGTTTGCCGCCATGAAATGAAAGCACCTCCCAAGCCGATCTGCCACGTCACACATGACGAATGCGTCGGCGTCCCCCGGGTGGTTAGGGGTGATAAGTATGGCGCTGCCCTCACGAAGCAGCGGCTCGACCTTCTTGACGCCGTGCACCGCAATTTCAGGCAAGCGCAATCTTCGCCTCCGCAACCACCGCCGCAGAGGGCGTACCATCCGCACGCAGTAAGGACTCAAGTGATCGTCCCAGGTTGCGCCATCAAGGATCCAAGGTTGGCGGTTCATAAAGGTTGGCCTCCAACTTCCGCAAACAAAAACACTGCTGCTGACTTTGGTTCATTTTAACCAGCCAATCGGTTGGGGGCAATCGAATTGATGGATGTCACTCACGAGTCAGCCGGAAGATTCTAAAAATTCCTTGGCGATTCTCTTGATCTCTCTTAAGTTGATCTTGCCGGTTCCCAAGACCGGAAGTTCATCCACCTTCAAGAATCGATCCTTTCGAGGGATAAAGAGATTGGGCAGTCCCATCGCACGAAGTTTCTCCACAACCTCTGGGATCTTTTCTTCAGAATAAGTATGGATCACAGCAAGGCTTTCCCCTTTCCGTTCGTCCGCCACGGCGGTGACCGCAAAGACCTGATTCTCCACTTCTATGGCCCGATGAAGGGCCTCCTCCACATGGCCATGGGGGACCATCTCCCCACCAATCTTTGAAAATCGCGAAAGTCTGTCGGTAATTTTCAGAAATCCATCCTCATCCACGAGAGCAATATCACCTGTGACATACCAGCCATCTCGGAGGACTTTCCGGGTCAGATCATCTCGACCAAGGTAGCCTTTCATCACATTGGGGCCTTTGACGATCAGCATCCCGGGAGTGTTCGTCGGTAGAGGTCCAAAACTATCGGGATCGACGACCCTAACTGCGACTCCGGGCAGGGGTTGGCCAACAAAGCCGCGTCGTGAGCCCGGCTGAAAAAAGCCAGGTGCACGGAAATCGGGTACACTAACGGCGATCGCGGGAGAGCACTCCGTACTTCCATAGCCTTCAAGAGGTCGGATCCCAAACTGGTCCTCAAAAGCAAGCGCCAAGCGCTCGGACAGTTTCTCTGCACCGGTTATCGTCAGTCGAAGCGACCCTAATTGGGCGGGTGTACAGCCTCGCATATAGATCTGCAAAAAGGTGGGAGTGGCAAGCAAAAGGGTGACCCGGTAACGGTGAATCAGTTCGCCAATCGCCGGGGCATCCAAAGGGTTGGGGTGCATGGGCATGGCCAATCCCTTCTTGGCCGCAAACCAGAACGACATGTAGCCAAATGAATGGAAAAGCGGCAGAATGCCCAAGACGCGGTCTCCAGATGTTGCTCTGAGCACTTGGGCGATGCCTTCTACGTTCGAATCAATATTAAAATGGGTCAACATGACTCCCTTGGGTTCTCCGGTGCTTCCGCTGCTAAAGATCACGGTAGCGACATCATCTGACTGAGGATGCTTCTTGGCACCACACAGTTTTTCAAGCAAGCGGAGGGGCAAGAAA
>JALLOM010000489.1 GCA_027717865.1 Acidobacteria bacterium AH-259-O06
GCCGGAGGTGTCATCATGAACAATCCTGACTTTACCAGCGTTCTCGCCCCTCGTCTTTCGGACTTCGTGACCTTTCGATGCTTGGGCGGCGTCGACCCCCACAGCCAGATCCAGTTGCTAAAGTATTTCGACCGTTTTCTCGACCAGGAAGGCTTTCAGGGGCGGGGGCCGACCCGCCACGTGGTCCAGCGCTATGTGGCGACAGTCCAACATCTGCATCCGGGCACCCGAGCCAATCGTTTCTCCCTGGTGCGCACATTCTGTCGTTATCTGCGTCAGTTCGAACCCGAGTGCTACGTTCCAGAGCCAATGCTCCAGCGGGAACGAAGGCCTTGCCGGATTCCGCACCTTTATACAGAGAAGGAGATCAAGTCAATGTTACAAGCCGCACGTGAGTTGGCACCGACTGGTTCGCTGCGGCCCAAGACGTACTTTACGCTCTTCGGTTTGCTCTACACCACGGGCCTGCGCTGCAGCGAGGCTTTCGGCTTAAACCTCAGCCATGTGGACCTCCAGCAGAATCTACTCTTCATCCACAAGGGGAAATTCGGCAAGTCCCGCTGGGTGCCTGTCTCCCCTTCGACCTCTGAAGTGCTTGAGCGTTACCTCAACGAGCGCAGGCGCGTCGCTCCCGCAGCCCCGGAAGATCCCTTCTTCCTCACCCTCACGGGCCGCCGGCTGTATCACACCAACGTCGATCTGGCTTTCCGGCAGGTTCTCAAGCGGTGTGGTCTACGGGGTGGAAAAGGCTGCCCCGGTCCCCGTCTGCACGACCTGAGACACGCCTTCGCCTGCACCCGTCTTCTCGCCTGGTATCGCCAGGGCCAGGACGTCAACGCGCTCCTGCCCGCCCTCGCCACCTACCTGGGCCATGTCAAAGTCACCTCGACCCAGGTCTACCTGCGGGCCACCACCGAACTGCTCGAAGAGGCCAATCAGCGCTTCCTCAAGAACTTTCGTCAAAACATCTCAACGAAAGGAGAACTGACATGAACGCGACTCATCCTATCGCACGTTTTGTGCAAGGATTCTTCCACGACTATCTGGCTGCGCAAAGGGGGCTCAGCCCCAACACCATTCTCAGCTACCGAGACTCTCTCAAGCTATTTCTGCGCTTTGTCTCTCAGCGAGTCGGTAAACCTGTTGACAAGCTGAGCGTGGAGGACTTCGACCAGAAGTTGACTGTTGCTTTCCTCGACGATTTAGAGGCGAGCCGGGGCAACTCCACCCAAACTCGTAACAACCGGCTGGCTGCGCTGCGCGCCTTTTTCCGCTACGTGGCCGGCCAAGAGCCCATGGTTCTGGCACGCTGTCAGCAGATTTGCAAAATTCCCACCAAGCGCACCCAGCACAAGACGATTGAGTGGCTGGAGGATAACGAGATGAGTGCTGTTTTGGAAAGTGTGGACCACAATTCACGTAACGGTCTGCGAGATTACGCGCTCCTTATGTTGCTCTATAACACCGGTGCCCGTGCTCAAGAAATGGTTGACCTGAAGATCGGAGATGTACGTCTGCAAACCCCGCTGCAGGTGAAACTCACCGGCAAGGGTAACAAAGAACGGCTCTGCCCGCTGTGGCCGGAAACCGTGGAGGCGCTTGAAAACTACCTCAACCACCGGGAAGTCGATGCAGGGGAAGTGTCTTCGCTGTTTCTCAATGCCAACGGCAAGCCTATCACGCGCTTTGGGATCCGTTATATCGTGCGCCGGTACGGGGCCAAAGCGGCACAGATATGTCCTTCTCTGAAGAACAAGAAGGTCAACCCCCACTGCATTCGTCACACAACGGCGTTGCACTTGATCCAGTCGGGAAACGACATCGCGGTCATCAAGGACTGGCTGGGGCATGCCGACGTGAATACGACTCACGGCTACGTCGAGATCGACATGAAAATGAAGCGCAAGGCACTCGAGGCCTGCCAGCCACCGAAACTTAAAACAGCCGCGAAGCACCGTCCCAAATGGCTCAAGCCAGGTATCCTCCAGTGGCTCGATGAACTCTCGAAGACGTCGGGGAATTATGTGCAGTGTTCTACAGGCGCCGACTCCTCAAGGGCTCAGCCCGCTCGGACATAGGAGTGACGCAGATGAACAACTTCACATAACGCAACACTTCACATGT
>JALLOM010000490.1 GCA_027717865.1 Acidobacteria bacterium AH-259-O06
AAGCGGTGCTCCTTTAGACCCTCTGCAGTGATGTGCACTACTGAAATCTTTCTCAGCGCCAGGAGAGCATCAGAAATCAACTGTCGGTGGCATCGCTGGGGTACGGCTTCCGCACACATGATTGTCGTAATAGCTCCCGAGGCAATTTCGACCAGGGTATCCAAAGCACCACGGAACTCATCTGTCAGCATATGGTCGGCATAGGCACGAAAGCCGGGGCTTTTCCATCCCTCGTTAGGCGATTTTTTTAGATCGGATTTGCGATAGCCTCCTAACGCTTTCAGGTGATAGTAGCAGATGCCTATCCCTCCTAATTCTGTGATCAGATTTTCTTGGCTGAAGTGTGGGAATTTACGTGAAGTAGGGAATGATCGAACGTCTACCAGTCTCTCAATACGGTGCTCCTGAAGTAACTCGGCAAACTCCTGGAAACTGCGGCAGGAATGTCCAATGGTAAAAATCTGCACCTGGTAATTATATGGCTCTAGAGCGATAACCTGACACGGCTAAGTTTCGCTTCAGGGGACTAAGAATCCACCCGAGAATAAGAAAACTTCTGTGTGGAGCCCATCCACCTTTACCAGCCCAAGCCTGAACCCTCGACAATCGAAGGCCAGACTCGTGCGCAGCCGACGGTCAGCTTGGTTCACCGAAGCAGATCTAGATGGAGCAGCCAGCAGCCTGACTCATAAGGAGATCCGGCAATGTCTGAAGGATTTGAGTTCTCCCCCTAGCTGAAGCCAAAGGCGATTTGCTTTTCCCTTCAAAAACCTGGTAGGGATTGATATAAAGGAGAGAGTCCCACCAGCGAGACAGGGGGAGAAGGAGGAGGTTTTCCCAAATCAGTCTCCCGAGGTGGGACTGATTGGTTATGATAACAAGTTGGTCTGTAAGGTTCCTGACTCACGCTGACTCACGACCCCACGTTGTGAAGCACTCTTCTTTTTAGCGAGGGAGGAAGCTATGAGGATTAATATCAGGGCACTGTCCTTTACTATTGCAATAGTGTGGGCAGGTGGCATTCTAATTACCGGTCTGGCCAACTTGATCTGGCCCTGGTCGAACAGGCGATCCTTGTGGGATGCGGGCGAAAGTACGTTTCCTACTTGAACGGATTCCAGGGAGAACCGATTGGAAGTTTGCATTACTTCGTCCCTGTCCTGGAAGAGATCTCAAAGTTTGACCTTTCTTCAGAGTATCAGTCCTTCAACCGGTCCCAGGTCGAGCAACTGGAAAAGCGATGGCTGGCCTCGCGTGAGTTGCCCGTAGGAAACTCAAAACTAGCTAGTGCCTGCGAAAAGTTTGCGCAGGCAAAAACACAAAAGCAAGGAGAGACGAGATGACGTTGATCACTTAAAGTGGGGTAATTAAGTTGGTGAGGAGGTGGGGGATATACCCTGGTGATTGACACACTGTTCATCTTTATCCGAGAAACGGGGTGCAGACGAGAAGAGGCTCTCTCATTGCAGCACTGGCAGGTCCAAAGAGAATCCAGGCTGGTCGTCTTTAGCGAGGATACGAAGTCACGGAAGTTCCGTTATGTCCCCCTGACCGAAGCTGCTATTGAAGCTGTAGATACTCTGCAACCTATCGAAGACTGTCCTTACGTCTTCTACAGTCTCAAAAGCGGGAACCGCTGGTACGACTGCAGAAAACCCTGGGAGCAGGCCAGGGAGAAAGTTGGATTGCCACAGGTCCAGGTCAAAGACCTCCGTCGCCACTACGCCATCGAACTCGCTGAGAACGGAGCAGACATGCACGACATCCAACAGGTTCTGGGTCACGCTAGCGTTTCCACCACTGAAAAGTACTACGCTCAGTTCTCCCCCAGACATTCTGCAAGGAGGATACTGAAGGTGCTTGAAGGCGGTAAGAGGAGTAGGAATGGAAACAAAACGGAAACATCGGTTAGAATGACCGAGGTTTACAAACAAGTAACGAAGAGGTAAGTTACTTTCTTTTCAATAGTTAGCCGTTCGTGAGCCGGTGTAGCTCAACGGTAGAGCGGCGCATTCGTAATGCGTAGGTTGGAGGTTCAATTCCTCTCGCCGGCTCCAGCGTTTTCAATAGGTTAGCCGTATAAGTCTTTGCTTTGAAAACGGCCTGTGGGTTATACGT
>JALLOM010000491.1 GCA_027717865.1 Acidobacteria bacterium AH-259-O06
TAACAGCGATCGTTTTCAGGTGGTGGGTATTGGCGGAAGAGACCGCTTCCGCTTGGAACCGTTAGCGGCTGGACTCGGTAACCCTGAAATCAATACTGACGCGCCAGCGCTGGCATCGTCCCTGAAACCGGACGTCTTTTGCTTCTGCACTCCACCCAACGTGCGCTCCGAAATGATCAAGATCGGTGTGCAATGCGGTGCAAAACTCATTGCCTTTGAAAAACCAATCGCCTTGTCGAGCGCAGAGGCGATGGAAATCAAGAGGATGCTGGAAAACAATGGCATCAAAGCCGTTGTGAGTCATCAACACCGATATGGTGATCACTATCAAAAGGTTAAAGACATCCTCTCAAGCGGGTCGCTGGGTCGAATTCATACGGTATACGGCACGGCTGTCGGATGGATGATGCACCTGCTAACCCACCTTATCGACTACATGCGTTGGTACAACGATAATGCAGAAGCTGAGTGGGTGATAGGGCAAGCTGCGGGTCGCGGGAAGCTCACCGACGCGCATGCTTCCCCGGATTACATCAGCGGGTTCATTCATTTTGCTAACGGCGTACGCGGCATTGTCGAATGCGGTGCCGGCGCTCCGGATGTGCCCGAGGTCGATTATTGGTGGCGCAAGTGTCGTATCGGCGCTCAGGGAACAGAAGGGTTTGCGGAAGTCCTGACCGGCGGAGGCTGGCGGGCGGTGACGAAGGACGGCGTATCCTCCGGCGAAGGCTGTATGGATTATGAGCATGACATGCCACCCTATATTCAGGAAATGGCGGACTGGCTTGACGATGACCAAAAAGTTCATCCGTGCAACTTTGAGAGCGCCTACAAGGGCTTCGAAATCATGATGGCATTATGTCGCTCTGTCGTCGAAGGCGGTCAAGTAGCCCTGCCTCTGCCATCAGGAGACGATGAGTTGAAGGCGCTGCGAGATAGCTTGCCGGACAAAGAACTTATCCTCTCCATACCGGAAAACGAGAAGGAGTACCGTTAGCCCAGGAGAGCATTGCCTCGGATTTGGATCCAGCCCCTTCTTCAAGACTCTCGACATCGAGCTGTCCTCGGTCTTGGAAAATAACGCAGCACCTTGTATTGCTGGTCGGTGAGCCGGCACTCAACCCGGTGAGTCGGGCAACGACATCCGCGAGTAAAAATGCCTATTTTCGCGCATTTCCGGGGCCAGTTTTCTGAAAGGTTTTTTTGGGCAGGTCAATTTAGCTGCGGATCAGTCAAGTTTTTCGTGGAAGTGCTCATTTGCTAGTGATATTGTTCTCCAATCAAAAAAAGAAGTCCCGTCCAGAAGGAGGAGATGCAATGAGATCCTATGTAAGTGCGCTTGTTCCACTTTCCATGGCGATAACTTTGGCCCTCATCATCGTAGGGTGTGCCCCTGAGAGCGAGCAGATCGATCTTGAGGCTGAACGATCAGCGGTTCTCGACGCTGACACAGCATGGTCTGAAACACCTCCCGACGTGGAGAGGTTCGTTTCGTTCTTTGCCGAAGGTGCCCACTTTCTTCCAGCAGATGCCCCTCTGGCGATTGGTAAGAACAATATTGAGAAGATAGCCTCGCAGCTGTTTACCTCGCCAGGTTTTTCGCTCACTTGGGGCCCAACTATGGCCGATGTCTCGAGCGCTGGAGACTTGGGATACACCGTCGGGACTTTTGAACTTACCGTAGATGATTCGGAAGGGAACGCCGTCACGAGGAAAGGTAAATACACCACGGTTTGGAGGAAACAGGCAGACGGGCAGTGGAAAGTTGTGGCGGACACATTCAACTTTGACAGTCCTGCCACCGAGAAGGAGGGGTAGGTCGAAGTAGCCTTTCAAAACGCCTCGCAAGTGCCGCTCTCCGAGCACGATAACATGATCCAGACACTCTCGCCGGCTGCCAAGGACTTTGGGGAGCGGTGAGGACTTCTACGATGCCCGTCTCTTGAACACGTTTCCGAAAATGCTCTCCGTAGATCTGTCTCGATCTCTGAGTAGGAAGGACGGTGCCGTGTCCTCAGGAAACGCTTCAATCATCTGCTGTGTCACACCCGCTTCACTAAGAATGGAATAAAATAAGCTAAAAATCAGCTAGTCTGCATTTCTCACA
>JALLOM010000493.1 GCA_027717865.1 Acidobacteria bacterium AH-259-O06
GCAGCCTCGACTTTCTCGCCTTGATTGACAACTCGCTCACTGTACTGAACTATGAACTTCAATACGAAGAAGAAACCCGCGATTATTTTCAGAACCTGGTTCGACTGGAGGAGCTGTTGGGCTTTGTTTTTGTGAAGTAAAGAGGCAAATGACATGTGGCTTTACCTTCCGGAGAACAAGTGTATGAAGACCTTTTTTCTTTCAGTTCTGACTATAGCTCTATTGCTTTGCCGGTCTGTGATGGCGAGCGACAAACCTGTTTTCCAGTTTCCTGTTAAGCATGACCACTTCTGGGGAGCAGGCTCTGGGGACTTGACCATTGACCAAGAAGGTATCACCTACACCTCAGAGAAGGACAATGACCACAATACTCGCTGGTCTTACACCGATATGCAGGAAGTGAAGATCGAGTCGCCGCAGAAAATCTACATTCGAACTTACGAAGATGTCTGGTGGAAACTTAACCGTGACCGGACATTTGAATTTGAGTTGGTCGAAAGAGAGATTAACCCTGAAGTCGTGAATTTTTTGCGTGAGCGGCTTCCCACTCGAGTGGTGTCTGCTGTTTTCACCAGACCCGACCATGTAGCTTACATGCTTCTGGCCAAGCACAAGCACTCTCTCGGCGGAGGGTGTGAAGGTCAGCTGCTATTCACCGAAGGGGGTGTCTATTACACTACCCCTGATTCTGAGCACGGTCGTTTCTGGCCCATTGAAGACATTGAGAGCCTTGGTCGCATGTCCAGTTCCCATTTTCGCATTACTGTCCGCGAACACTCCCACTCGGGCAGTATCCGGAATTTCCAGTTCCAACTCAAGCGACCGATGGATGAGGTGGCCTATGAACTGTTCTGGCGAAAGATTTACGAACCGGAATCCTGGCTGAACAGACTGAAACCGGACTTTTCTTCTGCGAATCCTTTTGCTGAGCAGAAAAAGTGATTCCTTTGAAGGGAAAGAGTGCAAAAGAATTAGGATCGAAAGAACGCTGGTTGCTTAGCATAAGGAATCGTTGCTGATGACTGAGCTACAGGTCCCCATCGTGCCGAGTCGCACAGATCGAGTCCAACGTGCAATCGACCTAGAATACTTTACCATTACCTATAACATCCTGGAAGGCTTGGTGTCGGTGACTTTGGGAGGGCTCGCCAACTCCATTGCCCTTATCGGTTTTGGACTCGACAGCTTTGTGGAGAGTCTTTCTGGTCTAGCGGTACTGTGGCGGTTCCGCTGTGAAGCACAAGGCCGGAGAGAACATGCCACTTTGGAATCACGCGCTCTTCGTTACGTGGGATGGTCTTTTATCCTGCTTTCGACATACATAGGCGTGGAATCCATTCGTAAGCTCTGGCTTCAGGAACAGCCAGATCCAAGCCCACTAGGCATTTTGTTGGCTGTCCTCTCACTTATCGTTATGCCGGTCCTGGCCCGCAAAAAATATCAGACCGGCAAAGCACTCGATAGTGCAGCCATGCTGGGTGATTCAAAACAAACCCTGGCTTGCTCACTTCTCTCTGTTGCCCTTCTCCTCGGCCTGAGCCTTAATGCAGCCTTCGGGTGGTGGTGGGCCGATCCAATCGCCGGGCTGGCAATGGTTCCCTGGCTTCTCAAAGAAGGCCACGAAGGGCTCAGTGGAAAGGCGTGTTCCCAGTAAAAAATCCGAGGGAGATCACAATGGCATTGCACGGTTGTGCTGGAACATGGACCTGAGTTCATGAAGGCCTACCTCGACTCTGGCATAATGTTGAAAGGTGAGAATGTCTCTTTGCCGATCACAAGTATTGAGCCAATCTGATCTGTAGAGAAGGGAACGCGTGGTAAACAGTGCTCCAGATCACTCCTGAAAACGTTTTTGTGCTCTACTCCTTCGAGTCGATTCTTAGCGCTCTTTTGGCCTTTGTATTGGTATGGGTGCTTTACTGGAACCGTCAGCTCAGGAAAAGGGCGAGCTCGGTTCTCCTCTTAGCAGCCCTTTGTAATCTGGCATTTGCTTTCTTTCTGTGCTCGGCTCTCAATTTTTACGAGTTCTACTACCAGCACAGATTGTTGCAGCAAGATGCCGAGAATGTTGCATGTGGCTTCTTTTTCATGG
>JALLOM010000494.1 GCA_027717865.1 Acidobacteria bacterium AH-259-O06
AGGAGGTTTCACTATGAATCTTCGAAGAGTTGTCTTGCTCTTTTTTGTTCTCGTCTTCTATAGTTCGTTTGCTTACTCCCAACAGAGGAGCGACGATCCGGTAGCCAATACTTTGAAGGCACTGGAAGGCTATGAGGAAATAGTGAATCAGGCGCTAAGCGACTTTAACGTCCCAGGCGCGGCCATCACGGTTGTCGCTGGTGGCAAGGTGGTCTATGCTAAAGGTTTCGGTTTCCGCGACTTTGAGGCACAGAAGCCTATGACCCCAAACACTCTCTTTGCCATCGGCTCTACAACTAAAGCAATGACGGCTACTGTGCTCGGTATGTTGGTAGATGACGGTAAGCTCGACTGGGATAAACCACTGCGGAATTATCTGCCAACGTTCCGACTCAGCGATCCAGTGATCAGCGAGCGTATCACTCCGCGTGACCTTGTGACCCATCGCTCGGGTCTACCGCGTCATGATCTACTTTGGTACAATAACAACGAGAGCACACGGGCCGAGCTCGTGGAACGCCTTGCCCATCTGGAGCTGAGCGCAGATCTGCGTGAACGCTTCCAGTACAATAATCTGATGTTCATGACCGCCGGCTTTCTGGCGGGTCAGTTAACTAGTCAGACCTGGGAACAGGTCATGCGTGAGCGACTCTTCGAGCCACTAGGTATGATGCGCACCAACGTTTCGGTCGCACAATCGCAGAAGGATGACGACTTTGCCTACCCCTACCGCAGAAATGATGAACAAGAAATCGAGCGGATTCCGTTCCGACCAATCGACCTGATCGGACCTGCTGGGTCTGTCAACTCCAGCGTCAACGAAATGAGCCGCTGGCTGCTGTTCAACCTGAGGAGCGGTCGAGTCGATGACCAGCAGCTTATCAACCCAGCAACTCTGGCCGATATCCAGTCGCCCCACATGACTACGGGCCAGACTCCCGACCGTCCAGAGATATCTCAGTCTACCTATGGCATGGGCTGGCGCATTGATACATACCGTGGTCATCGCCGTATAGGCCATGGCGGTGGTATTGATGGCTTCATAACTTCGGTTATGTTTTTCCCTGACGATGATCTGGGACTGGTGTCGTTTAACAATAGCCAATCCGGAATCTCATCTTTGATCAACCAGCACGCCGCAGACCGGATCCTCGGACTGGAGTCAATCGACTGGCTCGGGGAGGATAAAGAGAAACGCGAGAAGCGTCTCAAGGTTGAGGAGGAGGGTAAAAAGAGGAAAGAAGCAACCAAGGTTCCTGGCACCCAGCCATCCCACCCATTGTCCGCCTACACCGGAGACTACCAACACCCCGGCTACGGCACCCTGAAGATCACCCTCGTTCATGATGCCCTTGAACTCACCTACAATGGCATTGTGTCACCGCTTGAGCACTGGCATTACGACGTTTGGAATGGCCCTGAGACCGATGACGACCCCACCTTCGAGAACGACAAGTTCCTCTTCCGCAGCGACGTGGACGGCAACATCGCCGCCGTCGAGTCGACGTTTGAGCCGCGAGCTGCTCCAATCGTCCTCAAGAAAAGGCCCGATGTCCGGCTGTTCGATCCCGAGTACCTACGTCGCTTCGTAGGAATGTATGTGACCGTCGATGAAACGAAACTTATTGTGGATCTAGCTGGGGGTGTCCTCACCGTCACAATACCCGGTCAACCCACCTACACCTTGGAGCCGGAAATCAGTGGGCGGTTCGTGCTCCAGGAGGCCCGGACCGTAAGCCTCGAATTCGTGCTCGAGGATGACGAAGAGGTCACTAAGGTGCTTCTCCACCAACCGGGCAGTATTAGTAAGGCAGAGCGGGTGGAGTAGGACCGGGGCTGCCGAGCACGTCGTTGCGCCACTCTATCAGATCGAAGATAGTAACAATTAGCTCTCTTTTGGAATTAACTGAAAAGCGTGCTGGCGCCTAACTCTGCTTTCACCTGACCCGACTAGCATCGTGGTTTTGCAACGGCTGGTGGCCTTGGCGAAGTTTTGTGGTAATGCGAAAAGCTGTGCACGTCATCCGTCGGGCTGTCCACCCGAAAAATCCCATCTGAGTGGAGCACGTGCTCTGCAGTCTAAGGTCATC
>JALLOM010000495.1 GCA_027717865.1 Acidobacteria bacterium AH-259-O06
TTTGCTCTTGTTCTGATGTCTTGCGGCGTCCCAGAAGAAACACCTGCAGAAACTGCTGAATCTGCCGCACCAGATGTTCTCGACTATCAGGTGGTAGAAGGATGGCCACAGCTGCCGGAAGACTGGACGCTCGGAGAGGTCTCCGGGGTTGCGATAGACAACGACAGGGACGTTTTGGTGTTTAACCGGGGGGAACACCCGCTGCTCGAATTCAAGCTCGACGGTACTTTTGTGCGCTCCTGGGGAGAGGGTACAGTGAGCCGCGCCCACGGCCTCCGGGTCGATGCGGAGAACAATATCTGGACCACTGACGTGGAAGCTCATACCGTGACCAAGTATGACCAGGAGGGGAATGTATTAATGGTGCTTGGCGAGAAGGGCAAGCCAGGTGAGGATGAGTCGCACTTTAATGCTCCCGCCGATATCGCTTTCGCGCCCAATGGAGATTTTTTCGTGGCAGACGGCTATGGCAATTCCCGTGTCGTGAAATTCGATCAAAACGGGAAGTTCATCAAAGCCTGGGGTACGAAAGGAACCGGACAGGGGGAATTTAATCTGGTTCACGCGGTGGTGCTGGATTCACAAGGCCTGCTCTATGTTGCCGACCGGGAAAACAACCGCATTCAGATCTTTGACCAGGATGGAAACTTCATCAAAATGTGGACCCACCTGGGGGCCCCATTCGGATTTTTCATGACTCCCGGCGGCAAGCTCTACATGACCGACGGTCGCGCCCACAAAGTGATTATCGCCGACCTGGAAGGAAACCTTTTGTCCAGTTTCGGATTAGAAGGGACCGAACCGGGCCAATTCAATCTCCCCCATGACATTGCGGTCTCTCCGACCGGCGAGGTCTACGTCGCAGAGATCCGCAATATGCGGGTCCAAAAGTTCACCAGTAACAGAACCGAAGGGTCGGGAACTTAGTGCCTCGCTTCGTACTTACGAAACGAGGCACTTAGGGGTGAGCTAACGCCGGATGAGATTTCCGCCTGCGAATTGCACGAGTTAGTTTGACATTTGGCCTCTGTTATGTCTCGCGAAACTGCACGCAAAGTGCTACAGATTGAAGCGGAGGCGATTGCGAGTCTCATCCCCCGGCTTGCCGAAAGCTTCGATCGTGCGCTGGAATTGTTGGCGAATTGCCAAGGGCGGGTGGTGCTCACAGGTATGGGGAAATCAGGTATCATTTGTCGAAAAATCGCGGCCACATTGAGCAGCACGGGCACTCCCTCTCTCTTTCTTCACCCTGCCGAAGCGATTCACGGGGATTTGGGAATGCTGACTTCCGGTGATGTGGTCCTGGGACTCTCCAATAGTGGGGAAACGGAAGAGATTGTGAAGCTGTTGGGGACGATCAAGCGTCTGGGCATCCCTTTGATCTCGATGCTAGGAAATACCGATTCGACGATCGCCCGAAGCTCGGATCTGGTGCTCGACGTAGGTGTCAACCAAGAAGCTTGTCCTTTCGGCCTGGCGCCTACCGCGTCGACGACAGCCGCCTTGGCTTTGGGCGACGCATTGGCCATCGCTCTTTGCGAAGAAAAGGGATTTCGTGTGGACGATTTTGCTCGCTTGCATCCGGGAGGGAGACTGGGTAAGAGACTGGCAAAGGTAGGGGAATTAATGCATCGCGGAGATCAAATCCCCAAAGTGAGCATGGAAACTCGGATGGATGAGGTGATCTACGAGATGTCGCGCAAAGGGCTGGGTATTACCAGTGTGGTGGAAGACGATGATCGTTTGGTTGGAGTGATCTCCGATGGAGATTTGAGAAGATTGCTCCAAAGGGAGCGCGAAGAGGTTCTTTCCCGGACGGCGGGCCAATGTATGACAAAGCATCCCGTGACGATTAGCCAAGACGATCTGGCGACAAGTTCGCTCTACCTCATGGAGCAGAGAAAAATTACTTCTTTGATGGTCACTGATGCTTCCGGAAAAATTATCGGCGTCGTACACTTACACGATCTTTGGGGAACGGAGATGTTTTAGAATTATACAACTGGCTGCCTAGCCCATGCCTAGCCCGCATTATTCATAAATCTGGCCTAGCGACAGCGCTACAATCTGATCACCAAGTTAGC
>JALLOM010000496.1 GCA_027717865.1 Acidobacteria bacterium AH-259-O06
GAAGGCGGCTTATCGCTGTTCCAGATGGCACGGGCTATCTTCCAAGAGCCATCCGGCTGCTTTCGCAGGATCAGAATCCACTTGCCATTGTCCTCAATCGCTTCGCCACCGCTCTTTGGAGTTAACTTAATCGTGTAGGTGCCCCGATCAAAAGCCGAGTCAGCGGTCACCTGAACTTCGTCCGAGGCTAGGCTCAATTCCGCGGTGGACTGGTCGAAAGCATCTTGGAACCAAGACTGAACTGCTTGATTTCCAGCCCGAGCTGGCTCATTCGGAGGCATTAGAACAGCATCCTGCGTATAAAGTGCAGCAAGACGCTCAGCATCGTTGTCATTATGAACAGTGACGTATTCGTCGTGCAAGCTGTTAACTGCCTCCACATCAGCTTCAGTTGAGGTTGCCTCCTCCAGAGGCTCCTCTACGGCTGGTGCGCAGGCACCAAGCCACACTACAAAACCTATTAGAGATAAGATAGTTATAGATCTCATCGTATTTCCTCCCCCTTTAGGTGGGATTGTTAGGGAGGGTAAGAATATCACTTGGAAGGAACCACTGCCACAAGGAACTGGAACAATGTTCCTAGCAGCTCACCGAGAAGATAAGTCTCTGTGCAACGGGTGACTACAGCGAAACAGGCATGATCACTGAGTTTCGGAGAGTGTAGTCAGTGTAGTCACCCCTTCTGGCAGGGCAGATAGGAGCTTGGCCTTCTTGAGGATGCCAACTAGTTTGGCAGTTTCCCCCTCCTATATATAGACAGAAAAACTGTAAAACTAGAACTGGATGTGGACTCCCCGATAGATCACTCCTGTCTTTCTGGGGGGGCTTGCAGATCTTACAGGCCACATAGCCCTTCTCTTTGGCCTCTTTCACAGACTCAAAGTAGATTCGATTTTCAGGCTTGATTCTCTTGGCTGATCTACAGAAGAGGTAGTGATACTTGTCAGACTTCTTGGAGCCTACAAACTTCTTCTGGGCTGATAGAGCTGCATTTGAGAAAAAATCTGCCACTGGTCTGGCTTGATCAGTCAACATCAAAAGACAAGTAGAAGACCTATGAGAATCCCAACCCATCCCAGCTATCCCAACCTTTTTGAACTTCTCTGCTAATTTGATTTTTTCTCTAAGAGTGGAAATTACCTGGGATTCCTGGGATCGAGGGAATATCATTGCAAGGATGAAGCAGGAATGCCAAAGGGAGGCCCTATGACTAAATCATACCAATCATTGACTGGATTCATTTTTTGGATTCCTCCGGAAATTTTTTCGCGCATTTTGGGCAAAAATCGGGGTGACCTGCATCCTCTCGGTTAACATTGTTCTCCGGGTAATACAGGTAAATCTCTCCGCACTTACGACACTGTCGTGAAACACATACTAACATCATAAACCTCCTGCGTGAAACGCTGCTTCTCTTCGCGCAATCTCAGCCACAGCTTCACGGGGTAGTCTAATAATAGTATCGACTGCTCCTTCGCTCAGACTGGGCTCGCCAGGAACTTCATTAAAGATGTAGTCCGCTAGCTTGTCAATTTCTTCTTGCAGATCTGCTTTCTCCCTCATGATCTGAACTCCTGTTCGTGATGGGGGTGTCTCTTCGTAAAGACTCCCGAGGTTAAGGCGTCTTTCATTTCCACATGGGGCACGCCGGGCTCCCACTGAGTGTCTTCTCAACAGCTCCTGAGAGTCACCTCTGCGTATTCCGCTGATGTTGTCCACTCATTCCAACGTCGGTCAAAAAGTGGACAACTTCACCCCGGAATCAGTGGACAACTTGCGTCGGAATCGGTGGACAACTTCGATTGGAATGGGTGGAATCCAAACAACACATGGTTTATGGCCGGCCCCAACTTGCGCGGGCCTGCACGAACCCCGAGCCTGGCCGCTTCTTTGGGTGTTAATGAAGGACTGCTCAGTGAAAATGTTTCATGCCCACTTCAAGAACTTTTTTCCAATCTGGCGCAGATCTGACGATAACTGATGATTTTAAAGACTTTAGGAGGAGATGTGATTGAAAACAAAACATTTGTCTATAGATGTCCAACCTGCAATGGTCAAGGCACGGTTTCTAAGCCTCCTTGG
>JALLOM010000497.1 GCA_027717865.1 Acidobacteria bacterium AH-259-O06
TTCTTAAACTTGGATAGGAGGTAAAGAAATCATGAATGAAGAGCACCGAATTTGTTCTCGTCGGGAGTTTGTCAGAAACACGGGAGCCTTGATAGCGGGCGCAGGGTTATCTACAGCATTGAGTTTCAGTGGCCCTACCCTTGCCAGCGGTTCCCCTGCGCCTGCGCGAATCCCCTTGGGGACCCTGGGCCGGACCGGGGTTCAAATCTCGCGAATGGGCATTGGCTGCGCTCCTTTTGGCAGAAAACACCTCGGTGTCGAGGATGTTCGCACGGTACTCTATCGAGCCTTGGAACTGGGGATCAATTATGTGGACGTGGCTCCCAACTACGGAAACCAGGAGAGTGGCTTCTCCGAGGAAAAAATGGGTCCCACCATCAAAGAGATCCGTGACCGGGTCTTTTTAGTTACCAAGACCGAGGAAGCGACTTACCAGGGGACATGGAGGCTTCTGCGCCAGAGCATGAAACGCCTTCACACCGATCACTTCGACATGGTCCATTTGCACAATTTCGGCCATGAAGAACGTTTTCCCGACCTCAGTGTGGTTCTGAGCAAGAAAGGAGCACTGGGGGCTCTACTGGAAGCGAGAAAGCAAGGAGTAATACGATTCATCGGTGCCAGTGGCCACCTCTATCCGTCCAGATTTCATGCAGCCTTGGAGACTGGAGAGATTGACGTCCTCATGAACGCAGTCAATTTCGTGACTCAACATACCTACGATTTTGAGCACAAGGTATGGAGCCGGGCACGCAATGAGAACCTCGGGTTGGTCGCCATGAAGGTGTTAGGTGGAAGAGCACGAAACAGGAACGGATTTCGCGTGCCCAAAAAGTTCTATCAGCAGGCCATCGGCTATGCACTGTCGGTCCCCGGCTTGTCCTGCGCCGTCATCGGAGTTGAAAACAAAGAACAGCTGGAAAGAGCAGCCACAACCGTTGCGCAGCTTCAACCGCTCAGCTACGAGGAAGGCTACGAGCTGTCCAAAGCTGGACTCAAATTGGCCGGAACTTCCCCCTGGAAGGCGGTCTATGGCGATCCAGTGACCTAGTCCCACGGAAACGATTACCTGGGACAAATAAGCTGTCTGCTCTAGCGCCCCATGAAGGCTCTGCTATACACAAAACCGTTCCACTTCGAGTATGGAGACTTTCCGGATCCGGAAATCCCTCCTGATCACGTACTGGTACGGGTCCAGGCTTGCGGCATTTGTGGTTCGGATGTTCACGGTTATACAGGCAGCACAGGGCGGAGGATTCCACCACTGATCATGGGACATGAAGCGGCGGGAATTATTGAAGATTTTGGTAAAGATGTGAAAGGTTTTCGGAAAGGTGAGCGGGTCTGTTTTGATTCAACGGTCTATTGCAACCACTGTGAAGCTTGCCAGCAGGGCCATTATAATCACTGTATTCACCGTGAAGTCCTGGGTGTCTCGATTCCCGGCTCCAAACGCAATGGTGCTTTCGCCGAATTCGTCGCAGTCCCCTGGTGGATCGTTTCAAAACTTCCCGATCATTTAGCCCTTACAAATGCGGCACTTCTCGAGCCGCTGTCCATCGCAGTGCACGCGGCAAACCGAGCACCTCTGTCCGCGAAAAGCACGGTACTCATCATTGGAGCCGGCACCATCGGACTTCTCCTTGTGCAGGCGGTGAAACTGGAGGCGGTCTCCGAAGTGATTGTCTCCGATATCAACGAGTTTCGGCTCGAAACAGCCAAGGCATTTGGCGCAGAAAAAACGGTCAATCCTCAGAAGATCGATCTGAAAGAATTCGTACTCGAGGAAACAGACCAACGGGGGGCACACGTTGTTTTTGAGGCGGTGGGATTGGCCGAAACCTTCCAGCAGGCACTTGCGGCAACCCGGACTGGGGGGCACGTCACGCTCATCGGCAATCTGGAGAAGATTGTCGAAATGAACGTCCAGGAGCTGATCTCCAAAGAATTGACCTTGCAGGGATCCTATGCCAATGGCGGTGAATATCGAAGCTGTGTCGATCTGGCCGCTTCCGGGAAGATCCAGGTCGGGCCTCTCATCAGTGAGATTTTGCCTCTGGCAGAGGG
>JALLOM010000498.1 GCA_027717865.1 Acidobacteria bacterium AH-259-O06
TCTTGGCGGTGGGGTACGCTGCTGTGGTTTGGAAGTATTTGACCCGCGAAAGGCACGAAAAACGATATGAAGATCTAGGGGAACCGCCAAGGCGCGAAGGGCGCAAAGAGGGGGCGCGAAAGCATGCGAAATTCTAATCGGGAGGACGGCGCTCCATCAGGTCGATGAGCTTGTTTAAACGCTGGTCTGTTTGCCGGCCCATTTCGTCTACCACTCGGCCCAGTCGCACCATCAGATTGGTCAGTTGCTGGATTTGGCCGACATTCTCTTGGATTTGCTCGGCGTTTTTTCCGATTCGTCGACTCAGACGCTCGTCTAGCTCTACCATGTTGGCGTAGAAGTTCGCCTGTTGTTTTAGGATGAACTCCATCTGCCGTTCGAAACGTTCTTCTGGTATCATCGTGGTGCTCCTCATTATCTCACATTTACTAATACGTCTGGTCCGAGAAAACTACGAAGGGCCCGCGAAAGCCGCGAAATGATCCCGCAACTTTGTCTCTTTGCGGTTTGAATTTAGGGAACCGCGAAGACGCGAAGGACGCAAAGAGGGTGGGTGCAATCTGGAGGTGTGGCGTGCCCAAAGGTCCGGGCCGCGTACCCCTGAGAGGCGAAGGCTCCGAAGACGATACACCCGAAATTTGTAGCCCCTCAACTTCTTTTTCGCTTTGCCGTTGGCAAACGGATGAGTGGCAAGCTTTGAGACATCTTTGATGATTTGGGCACGGGCTTTCTCAGGCACTTTGTCTAGGTCGGCCACAGCCCGCCTTGTCAGTTGGACGGTAAACGTGGACACCTAACGCTTCAGTCCGGACTGGTAATCTTCCAGCAAAACAACCTCATCAGCTTGGCGCTCTTTCTCAGCTTCGGCGATCATCTTGCGGATGCGGGGGCTGTGCTCCAGGATAAAGTCCTCCAACTCGTCCTCACAGAGAGGAATGAGAGAAGCGGCAGGCTTTCCCCGATAGATGATGATTACGGGCTCCCCCTTGATCACCCCTCGAAGCAGCTCGTTTGTCTTGTTTTTGAGCTCGACCGTGTCGGCAACCTTCATAGCGCTATTCTAACGGCCATTTTTGCCGCTGTTGCAACAGGCCCTCTCAGCCCTCTCAAGGAAGGGTGTCTTAGATTTCACCATACGCTGCAAACTTTGCTCCTCAGATCATGGTGCCGGACCAACTTTGGCGAAAGATTCTGGTCAAAAAGCAGCTTCCACCGGGCAAAAGGATTGTCAGGTCGCAAGTACGTCCAAAGGAACTATTCCTGGGACTCTGTCATGGAAAAATATGACTCTGTCCTGACGGCGGTAAAAGATATGGCGGAGAGTGGTCTCCCTGGGGCTTTAAGGGAACCGCTAAGGCGCGAAGGACGCAAAGTTGAAGGTGAGAGATTATAATGGAACAGATGCCGTCTGTTTCCTTGGCGTTCTTGGTGTCTTTGCGGTTTGAATTTAATTTAGGGAACCGCGAAGACGCGAAGGACGCAAAGCCTATTACCCCCATTATGTTAGGATGTAGCTATGTCCAATGTGGGAGTTAGAGAGCTTAAGGATAAGCTGAGTCGGTATCGACAGCAGTGCCCTGGTGAAACTCTACGTCGAGGAAGCCTACTCCGCTGTCGAGCAGTTTCCTTGCCGCATCCAGATGACCTTTGGAGGGGCAAGGCCGACCAAAGTGCACGCGGGACGTGATGATGGCTGATTTTTGGGGTGGGGTGGGGTGTGCCCAAAGGTCTGGGCCGCGGAAGGAGACAGATTGCGGAGTGCAGACAATCGAATTCATTCCCATTGCCAAAAGGAAATGCCGGAAGCGTGGTATCGACGAGGGTTGGGTTCGGGAGACGATTCTAAATCCTGATCAGAAAGTAAAAGGCTACGCAGGCCGTATGGTAGCTCAAAAGAAGTACCTGCGGGGAGGGAAGGAGTATCTTCTTCGGGTCGTCTCCGAGGAACACGGGGAATCATGTATAGTAGTAAGCGCTTACTTCACGTCGAAGGTTGAACGCTACTGGCAAGGAAAGGCATCGTCATGAGAATTGAATATGATCCGCAGCATGACCTGATGAAC
>JALLOM010000005.1 GCA_027717865.1 Acidobacteria bacterium AH-259-O06
AGAACGGCCGAGCGGTCGGTCAGCCCTGGCGGACTAAACCTTCTATTCAATTGAATAGGAGGTCCGCTGTTGGGATGGAGAAAGCTTAGCGAGCCACCGGTTCGCCGCCCCCACCCCCGTCCTATCCGAAAATTCGGCCGTGACATAACGACCTACAAAATCGGGACTTTGACCAGTATACAATGGGCTTATGAAGGCCGAGATATACCCACTCCAGGTGCTCCTCCTGACCGTCTCAGGCTGGGTAAAGCGCCGCCAACAGGACGTCATCGAGTATTTGGTCGAGGAGAACCGCGTCCTGAAGGAGCAGATGAAGGGCCGTCGGCTCCGGTTGACTGACGAGCAGCGACGGCGACTCGCCGTGAAGGCAAAGTGCCTTGGCCGCCAAACACTCAATCGAGTGGCAACCATCGTGACGCCGGACACGATCATGCGGTGGCATCGTCGCCTGATCGCTCTCAAGTGGACCTACGAAACCAAGCGAGTGGGCCGACCTGGGCTCATGAAGGCAATCGCGGCCCTGATCGTACGGATGGCCCAGGAGAATTCGAGCTGGGAAGATACTGCCGGATCCAGGGTGAGCTCAAACAGCTCGGGCATCGGGTCGCGCCCAGCACCATCGCCCGGGTGCTGAAGGACAATGGGATCAAACCAGCACCCGACCGTCCCTCGTCCTGGAAAACTTTCCTGGAGGCTCATTGGGGTGAGGTGGCCGGGATGGACTTCTTTCCGGCGTGGCTTCTCTTGCAATGTGTCGCCTTCCGTCTAAACTACGTCACTTTCTCTAAATCCCTTGACTTTATGGGCCTGTCCAGTTATCCACGTGTGCTGCTCTGGCTTGGTCGGTCACCTAAGCAAGGGTTATCCGACCCAACCATCAGCAATACCTCACTCCAGCCACGCAAACCCCTTCTTGCGCCTCCTTTCTCTTCCAGCATACAATTGCCGCGAAAAAGCGGTTTTCGCCACTTTGCGCTAGTGAGGAGAGGTCATCATGCATGGGAGGCTCCCAACTTTCCGCACTTTACGGTGGACAGCGCCTTTGTTCGCCCTTCTGTCTATCTTTGCGAGTTGTGAGAGGGGGCCGACGCCCCTAACTGCCCATGTCCCGCTCCACCTGGAAGATCATCTGGACGCGGCCACCATCGAAGGGTCGGAGGTCCCGGCAGAACTTCCCGAGGCGGCGGAGTGGGGCTTCGATGAGCCGCATCCAGACTGGAAGCCCGTAGTGCCTCTGGACCCGGCCAGGAAGCCGGTGCAGGCAACGCGGACCCAGGATGCGCTGCGGCTCGTACTAAGCGAGGCGAACAGCGGTGTATTTCCTTGGGGGCCGGGTCTACTCGGGGGTATTTACGTCGATCTGCCCGACTGGAAGCGCGAGGAGTGGGCGCATGTTCTGGTCCGGGCCCGTACCTCAGGTGAGGTCGATTCAGTCGGGATTGCGTTCAATCTGCGGAAAGAGCCTGGGTCCGAATTGTACTATTCGTTTGACTTTGGTGGCGAATACGTTGATGTGATCAACGACGGCTCGGTGCAGAGCTACCTGATGCGGGCCGACTGGTCAGTTGGAAGAGAGTGGAAGGGGCCTTGGCGGCAGCTTGGCATCGAAGTGTTCGCCGAGGAGCCGGCCAACATCGACATCCTCTCAGTGAGTGTCATCCCCAAGGAGGCCAACTAGGCGACGGCCCGGGTGGGCGTGAGCACGGAAGTCCGCGGTGGGGCCCATCGGCGCGCTCTCTACGCTCATGCACCAGCACGGCTTGAGTACCGCGTGAAGGTGCCCGAAGCCGGCCGCCTCGACGTCGCTTTCGGAGTGCTGCGGGACGATGACCCGGTGACCTTCAGAATCACGGCGGCGCGGGAAGGGGACCAGGCTGAGACCCTGCTCGAAGAGAGCTACGCCGACCAGGAGCACTGGGCACAGCGTACGGTGGATCTTTCCGGCCTGTCGGGGCAGACGGTCACCCTGGCGCTGGAGGTGGACGCCGAGCGCGCCGGCACCGTGGCGCTGTGGGCGGCGCCGACGCTGACCGGCGACCGCAGCATCGAGAAACCCAACGTGATCTTCTACATCATCGACGGCGGTGCGGCCGATTACATGAGCGTCTACGGGTACAACCGCCGCACTACCCCGAACCTCGAGCGCCTAGCGGCCGAGGGCGCGGTCTTCGAGCACGCCTACAGCAACTCGAGCTGGACGAGGCCCTCCACGGCCTCGTTCATGACCTCCCTGCACAACAGTGTGCTGGGCGGCATCCGGGGTTGGGGTGCTCATCCGGTGCCGGAGCAGGCCGTGACAATGGCGGAGCACATGCACCGGGCCGGCTACCAGACAGCGGTGTTCGTCTCGAACCCGTATGCCGGTACCCTGAGCAACCTCGAGCGCGGAGTCGATGTATTCCGGGATGCCAACGTCACTCCGAAGTCAGCGTCTTCGGCTAAGCTGCACCAGGACTATTGGCGGTGGCGCGAGGCGTACCCTGCCGAGCCTTACTGGGTGCACTTCCAGACCGTGGACGTGCACCCGAAGTGGGACCAGACGCGGGATGCGCCCGCCCCCTTCGCTGGCCTTTTCAGCAGTCCCGAGCTGCGCCAGACGTACTACGAGTGGGAGCGACAGCTGGCGGCGGCAGCTGGCTTTACTCACGTACCGTGGCTCAGCCTAGAAGCCCTCGACAAGACCGGCATCAACTACGCAGCCTTCTTCAATGCTGCCCGGAGTCTCTATGACGAATCCATGGCCCACCAGGACTATCAGATCGGCCAACTGGTGGAACGCCTCAAAGCCAGAGGCGAGTGGGGGCATACGCTGCTCATCGTCGCCGCGGATCATGGCAGCGCAGCGGCCCACCTCCCCGATCCGTTCCCGCCGGGCTGGGGACCCATGTTCAGATCCTCCGTGACCCGAATCCCGTTGATCGTGGTCTGGCCAGAGCGCATCGCTCCGGGGCAACGCTTCAACCAACCCGTCTCGATGATCGACATGCTGCCCACACTTCTAGACCTTTCTGGCTTGCCGATGCCTGAGGTGATGCAGGGGCAGTCCCTGGCCCCCTTGCTGCTGGGGGAGGAGGGCTGGGAGGTGCGGCCGGTGATCCTCGACGAGTTCGGGATCGAGGATACGGGTGAGCTGAGCGGTTACATCGAGGTGATCGACGGGCAGTGGGGCGCGTCGCTACTTATAAACCCGAGCCCGTCGGGTCGTCTGTCCACGCTGTCGGATATTCCAAAGAGCCGTGTTGGCGATTACAAGCACTCGCGCCAGAGGCGTCCCGTGCCCCTGCTGCTTTACGACCTGTGGAACGACCCGTATACCCAGCACAGTTTGCACGAGGAACGACCCGACCTGGTGGAGAAGTACACCAAGTTCCTTGAGGCGCAGTGGGAGGTGCACCAAGCCCTGGCGAAGCAGTTCACGCCGGGCGAGGAGTCGCCGCTCACCCCCGAGCAGCTCCGGACCCTTCGCTCGCTGGGCTACATCCAGTGAGGGTGAGGCCCTCCTCATCCGACCTTGTCGCTTTCCGTGTAAAAGTACGACACTCCCCTATTTCCACTTTTCTGTAGGATTTGTGCTTCCTAAAGCGGTCGCCTACGTTGCTAAAAAGCGGAGGAGAGGCTCAGCGCCTCCGCTTGGCGCGCGGTTTTTTTTGGTTTGCTCGCGCGCGACGAGTGGGGAGGTCACTCCCGGATTTTTTCGACGACCTCCCGCTCACCTCCAAAATGGAAGTGGTTTAACGCGCCCCTTCTTGATGGTGTTCGCTTAAGGGAACCTTAAAGCACAGCCCTGAAGCCAACCGAAACAGGGATATACACCAATGCCTTGCCTTCTGGAGATCGTCCAACACAGAGCAACCTCGGCGAAGTTTTCCTTCGGGCTTGGTCAATTTCTTTGATGGGAAGACGCGGCCCCCCCGGGGGGAGATTATTTTTCAGGGATTTGGTAAGGCAGAGGAAGCCGCATCTGTAATTAAAGACGCAGGGGGGAGGGGGTTGGTTCCGAAATAAGGTCCGCAGTTTTTTGCGCACCTCTTCACTGACTCTTGACTCCTGACTCCGGTGTCCGGACTCCCGGCGGGCTTCTCGTATGGGGAAAGTAAGCGAGCCACCGGCTCGCCGCTGGAGCGACCCAGAGCAAGTGCTCAAGTTCGGGCCGCCGAAGTCCGATAAGAAAAGAAGGAACAGGAACTTTCGTTCTGAACGCCACCACGACGGGGTTGATGGAGTCCTTCGTGGTGGTCCTCCAGGGTCTTGGGAGGCAATTATGCGCAAGAAAAGCGAAGTCTCGTCTACGCACAGGCGGTCCACTCGCTCTTCACAAAACTGGACGTATCTAGACACATCTTTGCGACTCAATCTTTTATAGTCAAGGAACCTTCTCCTAGGGCAATGAACTTGCATAACGTCAAGCAACGGCTACTACTTATAGATGACGATGAGGGACTATGCGAGTCGATTACCGAATACGTGCAGGCGAAAGGTTTTGAGGTTAAAACCGCCCACGATGGTGAGACCGGCGTTGAGATAGCTATCTCCGGTGAATACATGCTGATCATCCTCGACGTGATACTGCCTGGAATCGACGGCTTTGAGGTTCTACGCCGCATTCGTGCCCGATCTTCTGTACCCGTCGTCCTTATGTCAGGCCTTCGCCGCAAGGAAGCGGATCGGATCATGGGTTTGGAGATCGGAGCCGATGATTACCTCGAGAAACCGTTCAATCCGCGGGAACTGGTGGCACGTATTCGCGGCATCTTGCGCCGCACCCATCCGGAGGCACCAAAGCCTGAGAAGCTTTCTGTGGGGGACATTGAACTGGACACTGGCACCAGGATTGTAATCCGCGCGGGTGAGCCGATGAAACTAACCTCTGCTGAATTCAATCTCCTGGAGGTATTCCTACGCTCGGCAGGGCGTGTTCTGAGCCGCGAGCAACTGGTGCATCGCGCGTCCTGTACCGTCTTCTCATCGACACACACGTGAGCAACCTGCGCAAGAAGCTTGGTCCTCACGCTGACGGGACAGACCGCATCAAGTCGATCCCAAATGTCGGGTACATTTACACGTATCCGAGCGGATCGCATGATTGTTAAGAAAAATTTGGCATCTCCGATATTCGTTGAAGGCTTCTGGAAGTTGGGATAGGATGTTTCGTCGCCTCACTTGGAGAGGTCTGGGATGACACTGGAGAGATCCTACCCTTAAAGAATCTCCCTTACCAGGTGGGGCGCCAGTTTGGAGCCTTGAAGGCTCCGACGGTAGTGCGCGGTTTCCCATAGGGGGGAAATATAGATCGCTTGGTTGCGGGGAAACCGCGCTTGGTTATTACACGCAGACGGGCGGAGGTTGTTTCACGATGAAGAAACTATCTCGCTTATTCACAAGAAAACCCTAAAGCCCCAGGGCGACTGTGCAAAATATTTCCCCTACACCTTTCAGCGGTGTGTACTTGTAAACGAGTTCGGACACCGGTGTCCGAACATACCCATATATGCGTGACTAGCCTTGACAACGTGCCCATCGAATGATCGCCACCCGGGCGGCGGTCATCCGTGGATGCGACGCCATCGCCACGTTTCCGCTTGATCGCTTCGATCTGAAGTACCTGTACGACCATTACTACGCATTCGGCGCGATCGCAAACCTTCTTCAGCGCATGGAGAAAGACCAGGGCGTGGGTAAGTTCACGGGCCAGGGCGAGTTGCTGAACATCACAAACGAGTCGCTGCACGAATTTCTTGATGAGATTGAGAAGCGACAAGGGGGTGCGGTATGACAAGCACCAACAGTGAAGTAACCGTACCCGTCCCGCTGTCGCAATTGAAAGAAATTCACCAAATCTGGTTGGAGTTTGCTTCGATCCTCAGCGTCACCGACAGGGGCAAATTTGACTCACTAATGAACCTTCTGGAACCGATTCAGGAGCGCATGTCAGACATCGTTTTCGAGGAGTGGGAGAGCCTTATCAGCAAAGCTGAGAGAGGGTCGAAGGACCGCTACGAAGTAACCCAGGAAGGCCGTGATGCCGTGGAAGGGCGTGCCGAATGAAAAAAGCGCACCCAGCAAAAAAGACTCTCGATTACTTGGCAAAGAAACTAAAAGGCGAATCTCCGGCTTCGATAGTGCTCTACGACGGCGTACTGAATGAGCACAGCATCAGTTTGGAGAGCTTCGTTCAGACTGAGGAAGTGGAGGCCGCTGAACTCAAGTTCGATGAGGCTTACCAGCGAATTGCGGAACTGGCGTCTGACCTTCCAGAAAAAGCGGAACAAGAAGTGATAGAACAGCTGCAGGAAATGGAATCCGGCCTTATTTCAGTCAAGATGCTGGCACTTGAGGAAATGTTCAACTTATTTGTCGGCTTCGTTTTGAATTTTCTCGGCATTTCTTGGAAAGGTTGGCCGTTTGGGCCCGATGAGAAAGAGGGAAAGAAGAGGTAGAAAGGAGATACGCAACAATGAGCATCGCCGTCGAAATCAAATGGAAGGAACTCGAAGAGCTACCTCAGGCCTCTGGTGCCAATTTCAAAGGATTAATGACCCTAATGGAAGAGGCTGGTCAAGATGTACGCTGCCTGGTTATCACGCGATCGCTTCAGCCATTTGAACCTGGGTGGGCGACACTCAAGCGCCGCAAATTCAGGCTCGATTGCTAGAATCAGCCGTCATGAGCGCCCACCGCAAACTGGCCCTACAAGTCCTGAAAGCCGCTCTTGAGGACGCCTTTAAGGGCGATAAAGAGGCCCGCGCTTTCCTCTTGGAAGGCACATCCTTTGTGTTCTGGTGCGAGGTTGCGGGGCTTGAGCCGTCCAAGGCCAGGAATGCGGCGAGGCTGAGCCTCTCTACCGGGCGATCAGAATTAAAAAGGAGAGCTAAATATGGGAGTCAAAGTGAGCCTGTTACGACTCAAGTTGTCACTCATGGGCCGTCAAAAGAGATGTAAGCTCACCAGGGGATGATCGAACGGGGTGAGGGTGAGCTGGTTACGGTGCGAGGAAAGACCAAGCAACCCCCATTTGTTACCCCAGGCGTTACCCCAGAGCAGAAATGGTTGAATCCGGCGGCTGTGAAATTGCTGTAAGTTGTTTAAAACAATGGTGGAGACGATGGGATTCGAACCCACGACCTCCTGAGTGCGATTCAGTTAACGCCTCTGTTTCATATGATTTCACCTGAGTTCAGAGAGTTCCACAACAGATTGATATTCTTAGTATTTATCGGTGTTTTATTGTATCATTCTGTTTCAGGAAATATCACTAAAGCACGTGTCAAGTGGAACCAATATGGAACCAAAATGAAATTGGTTCCAAGAAGCAGGAGTGAAAATGCCAACGGCAAAGTTGACTGACAGGCTGCTAAAGAACCTGAAAACGGAAAAAACGGTTGACGAGTTTTGGGACAAGGCCTTCCCGGGCTCTTTCGGAGTACGAGTGATGAAGGGCGGTCGCAAGACGTTTGTCTTCATGTACAGAACCGGCGGCCGCAGGCGCAGAATGAAGCTGGGAACTTATCCGGCGCGGAGTCTGGCGGAGGCCAGGCAGCAGGCGTTCGACCTGCTGGGTGCAGTGGAGCGAGGGGAAGACCCGGCGGAAAAGCGCAAGCAGGAACGCAACGCCGGCACGTTCGAGGAGCTGGCGCAGTTATATCTTGAGATGCACGCCAGACCGCACAAGAAACCGGCCAGCATCAAAGAAGACACCCGCATTTTCCACACATACCTACTGCCAGCCTGGGGCAGAAGGAAGTTTCAGTCCATCACGCGCTCGGATGTAATCCGTCTTCTCGATGAAGTTAAGTTCAAACGCAGGGCGCCGGTAATGGCCAACAGGGTTAAGGCGTTGACAAGTACCATCTTCAATTTCGCGGCCAGGAAGGCGCTGGTGCCGGAGACATTTGCAAATCCTTGTGCCAATGTCGAGCAGCCGACCAGGGAGAAGAGCCGGGACCGCGTGCTGAGCGACGATGAAATCACGGCACTGTGGAAAGACCTGGAGAACCGAGCGGAACCTACCGCCTCCATCTACCGGCTAATACTTCTGACGGCCCAGAGGCCGGGGGAAGTGAAGGCCATGCGGTGGAGTAGTATTGATAGTGAGAACATCTGGACCATCCCGCCCACCGAAACTAAAAACGAGCGGGAACACAAGGTTCCCCTGTCATCTCATGCTCTGGCTGTCATCGAGCAACTACGACCCCTGACTGGGGATACAGAATTTGTCTTTGCGGCACCCAGTGGTGGACACATCAAGTGGCTCCAAAAGATGAGCCAGCGGATTCAAAAAAACGTGGGCTTCAATTTTCGCCCCCATGACTTACGCCGAACCTGCGCCACCAACCTCAGCAAACTGGGTGTTGATGATGTCACTATTGCCACAATCCTCAATCACTCATGGCCATTGCGTCACATGACGGCCGTGTACAACCGGTGGGAAAGGCTGCCGGAAATGAAGCGGGCGTTGGAGCGTTGGGGAGCACGTCTTGATCAGATCCTCAAAGGAGAGCCGGGGAAGGTCGTAAATATCGGCTTAAATAAGAAGGTGAGCGCCGAGCACGCCTGACGGCCAGTGTAAGATGCTGGTCTGCAAAACTATTGTGGAGCGAAGGATTACCCTCACGGAAAGCAATGCACCGCGTGTTTTTGGTCGGTTTGTTGAATGGTTGGGGAGAGCCGAGATCAAACAGAGCCTGACATCGGTTCGTCGCGAACTACAGACAGAGCAAGGTCTGTATTTGAAGAAGTGGGTCGAGCCGAAAAACCGATGGTGGATGGAGCTTTCCAAAGCCGTTGAAATAAACCGAAAAGGCCAGCGATTTGTGGGTCGGGTCAATGAAATGTCCTGGTTCTTTGAAACAGCAAGCTACATGTCACGGCTCTACCCCGGTATGCCACGTGATAAACGGAAGGAGTTCCGACAGCGAATTCTCGGCTCCGACAACGTTACGCCCGTCCTGACAGAAATCAACATGGCTGCCCACTTCTGGCAGATGGGTTTCGATTTGGAGTGGGCGGAACCGAAGACACAGGGGGAGAGAATTCCCGAGTTCATCTGTAAGAGCGCCCAGCTAAGTTACGATGTGGACTGCAAAACCAAAACCGTAGACGCTGGGCGAATGGTTGCACGGCCCAGCTTCTACAAGCTCGTTGATCTGATAGTAGAACGGCTTCGGAGAAGGGGTCTCCATGGCGATATCCTGATAGTCACTCCAGATCATCTCCCGAGCAGTGCCGAGTGGCAAGCATCAGTTGTTGACGCCGTTAGCGACCAAGGACCGGGCGGACCGAAGGAGCTCCTACTTGACGACGGGACATCAATAATTACCTCGTTGGCAACAGAAGATGTCCTTGCCTCAAAGCAAGAAATTGACTCAAGGCTAGCCTCCCGCCAGCGATTTACTCATGCCGCGGTCCACCCAGTAGACACGATAGGAACAGATTACGTAAATCCTATTATTGTCTATGCACAAAGCCGCAGAAACGATGCGTTTCGGAAAAGCGTACTAAAGGATTTAAGAGAAGCACGGCGGCAACTTTCCGGAGAACGGGCAGGAATCATCGTGTGCTTCGTACCGGAAGTCGAGGATTTCGGCAAGGTAGCAAGTGAGTCTGCCCTGAGGGCAGTGGCCGAAAAGTTCTTCGAAAAGCATGCCGCGGATTCCGTTTACGGCGTCACCTTCATTTCCGACAGGAAGATTGAGACAACGAATAGGTTTGTCGAGACCCTGTATCCTGCCATAACGTTCTACAATTCCCACTATGATCCGAAATGGGGACGTGCGACACTCTACATGGCAACCTCATTTTGAGCCTACGGATTTACTCCCATCGAACCACCGGCTCACGTAACCTGGGAATCTGGTCAGTCGTGACAGGGCTTCATTGAACCATTTGTGAACAATTTGCTGCTGGATACCGTATCAGATGAGACCCGGCAAGGGGAACCGCCGGCATCACTGGCATCTCACCTAACAAACAGCTTCGTCTCCGTTATCGAACGACGCCCTGGCCACGCGTGGGTTAGGAGTCGATTCGGATTGCCTTGAAATAATCCGTTTCTTTGGTTGTAGTTCCTGCGCTGTTGCATCTCAGTTTTCCAACATCTCTTGCAAACCCACACCTCTAAAAGTCTGACCCCGGGGCCGGGGATCTTGGCGCAATCTGAAGACTTCCCGCAGGCAGTGCAGTCCATCCGTTTCTGGAGAATGACCGTTATTTTCTCGACCCATCCATTAGGGAAGCGCTTAGCCTCAGACTCATCAACATGGATGACTTGGAGGCGCCGCCGTTTTCTGGGGTCCAATATCTCCTCCCTGATCCGCCCGCTCTTTAAGATGTAGTGGCCCTCGCTCACGATCCGTACTACTGGCCCGTCCTGTCCTTTTTTCATGTTCGATGTGAAGCGTAGCATGTCGGTATGAAACGAAATGTGATATAATAATGGAAATAGTACATCCGCAGCATCGTCTTTTGCGGTTCTGCGGAAGGAACAGTAAAATTTGAACGGCCTACGTGGTCAAACGGGGGGAACCCTGAATAAGGGGAGAGCCTAAGAGGCGAGGCTCCCAGAAGACCCGATATGGACCCATGGCACGCCTAATCAAAAGGAGCCGTGTCATGAGTCTCAAACTCCTCACCCAAAAAGAAGTCAGTAACCTCGTCGGTCTCTCTCGCACAACGATCTGGAGATTGGAGCGCGCAGGCCAATTCCCGCGCCGTCTCCAGGTTTCCACAAAGGCCGTCCGCTGGAATCAAGCCGAAATCTTCGACTGGATCAATTCTAGGCCATTGGCAGGAACGGAGGCCAACCATGGGGTATGAGCCAGTTAAAGCGAATCATTCTGGTGCTTCACTCCCGCAGAATCCTGCCGGTCCTCAAATCACATGCAGCCGAATCTTGGATAGTGCTCTGGCCTACGCCCGAAAAGGGTGGAAAATCTTCCCCCTGCACTCCCCCGTTGGCGATGGGTGTACTTGCAATAACCCCAAGTGCAAGGCTATCGGTAAACACCCCCGCACACGCAACGGCCACAAGGACGCCACGACGGACCCTGAGCAGATAAAACGCTGGTGGACCCAATGGCCGGCTGCGAATATCGGCATGCCCACCGGCAGAGAGTCGGGGATAGTTGTGCTGGATATGGACCCGAGAAACGGCGGCGCTGAGTCTTTTTACCGCCTCCAGGAAGAGCACGGCAGACTGCCCGATACGTTGAGCCAGAAGACGGGAGGGCAGGGGGATCAGTGGTTTTTCCAGTATCCGGCGGAGAGCGTGGTTCGGAGCCGGAACGGAATCCGTCCAGGAATCGATATCAAAGCCGACGGGGGTTACGTGGTGTTACCACCGAGCCTCCATGCAAGCGGAAGGCGGTATGAGTGGTTAAGAGACCCGGAGAAAGTGCCGATAGGTGACTGGCGGCCAGACCTGTTTTCGGATTACGAGGCGAGGCCGGAACAGGCGCGGCCCTTGCCAGAGAAAATCTCCGAAGGCCAGCGGAACACAATCCTCACATCCTTAGCTGGATCGATGCGACAGCGAGGGGCCAAAGAAAAAGCAATACTGGCGGCGCTAGAGGTCGAGAACGCCCGGTGTGAGCCGCCGCTTGAACGCCGGGAGCTACAAAGCATTGCGGCGAGTATATCAAGATATAAGCCGGGTTCTTCTGAAGCGATCCAGTGGCCGGAGCTGCGTGATCTCCCGGCTGCCAGGCCGGCGGTTCCATCCTTGCCCGTCGAGATGATACCGGAGGCGCTGCGGCAGTGGATCAGCGACATTGCGGGTCGTGCCTGTATCCCCCTGGAAATGGTGATCTGTCCGGCGCTTGTCGGACTCGGCGCGATTGTGGGCCGCTCGGTTGGGATCAAGCCAAGCGAGTTTGATGATTACCTTGTAGTTCCGAATCTCTGGGGAGGAATCATCGCCAGGCCAGGTGCGATGAAAACCTACGCCATCACTGAGGCACTGAAACCAGTCACTCGGCTAGCGGCACTGGCGCACGAGGAGTATGAGGCAACGGCAAACCTATCAGATGCTCACATCGACAGGATCAAGAGCGAGATTGACTCCATCAGGGGCGATATGAAAAAGGCGGCCAAGACTGGGGAAGGACTCGACGAGCTGGAGGCGGAATTGGGCGAGAAGAAAGCCGAATTGAGGCAGGCGGAGGTGTATGAGAAACGCTACGTGACGCAAGATCCCACGGTGGAGAAGATCGGGGAATTGCTCAGACACAACCCCCGCGGATTGTTGCTCTCCCGGGATGAGCTGGCTGGCTGGCTTCGGACTCTGGAAAAATCGGGTCGGGAAGGTGACCGGGAATTTTACCTGGAGGCATGGAATGGTACAGGAAGCTATACCTTCGACCGCATAGGCCGGGGGACCGTTCGCGTTGATGGCCTTTGTCTGTCCATCGTGGGCGGAATCCAGCCGGGAAAGTTATCCGCATACATAGAACGTGCAATCCGAGGGGATGCCGGCGCAGATGGCTTACTTCAAAGGCTCCAGGTGATGGTGTGGCCGGATGATTTCAGGGACTGGGCAAAACCGGACAGCCATCCTGACGCTGGGGCGAGGGAGCGGGCTTTTCAGGTGTTCAAAACACTGGCCGAGTTGCACATCGAGCCCCAGAGCGGCGGGGAGATCCCCTTCCTGAGATTTGACCCTGAAGCACAAGTGCTTTTCGACGCCTGGAGAGGCGAACTGGAAAAGAGGCTCCGAGGGGACGAACTGAAGAACACGCCAGCCTTCGAGGCGCATCTGAGCAAATACCGTTCCTTGATGCCTTCGCTGGCGCTTCTGTTTCACCTGATCCACGGCGGATCTCATGATGTTTGTCTCGATTGTGCCCGATTGGCGGCTGGGTGGTGCGAGTATCTGGAGCACCACGCAAAGAAAATCTATGCTGAGGAACTGGCACCAGGACTCGGCGGCGCTCATGCTCTTGCAGTAAAAATTCGGCAGGGAGCCGTCAAGGACGGTGACAGTATCCGTGACACCTACCGGCATAAATGGGGAGGATTGACAAACGCCGAGAGTGTGTCGGCTGCACTTGAGGTTCTCCACGATGCCGGATGGATAAGAATCGAGACTGTCCAAACCGGCGGCAGAGATTCCGAAATCATCCGGCTGCATCCGGAACTTGGAGGCGAAAAGCAATGAGCAGTTTTCAGTCCAAGTGGATGGAATTTTCACCACGAACGTCCAAAGAACGTGTTGACAAAAGTGACAAAAGCCCTTCTGTCAGTTTTGTCAAGTCGATTTCAGAGCATGGTCAGCAAAAAAACGGCAAGCAGGCCGACCATTCCTGGCAGGACTTCTACCCGGACTTGGATCCGGCGGACTTTGAAATTGAGGAGACGGCTGGCGGCATATCAGGAAGAAAGGCGAAGGGGAACGTGGCCGGGACGGTCGGTTTCTTTATTCCCTGGGAGAGACTGAAGGAAGGACCAGCCGGCCAGGTCGAAGACCCCGGGGAGTGGGAGACTTCCGAGCTGCGCATTCCCAGCCAGGTGAAAGCCAATTTTGTTGACGTGTGGAGCCTGTGGCGGAGGCGGTGCGGTGTGGGCTTCCGCTTTCGCTTCCTGCGGTGCGAAAGGGCCGGCGGATAAGCCAATGAGAGATGCAAACCTGCACCGAAGGACACAGACCACCGGATAACATCCAACAGCTTTGTCCAAGTTGAGCGGCCATCAGCGATAATCACTCGATGAAATCACTGTATCGAGGCCATCGTTTTCCACCCGAAATCATCAGCCACGCCGTTTGGCTCTACTACCGCTTCACCCTCAGCTTTCGAGACGTGGAGGATCTGCTGGCGGAACGAGGGATAAACGGGTCAAGAGAGGGTTAAGAAGCGGGTGAGGCTGAGTTGGAGGGAAAATGGAAGTCCCAGAAGATGATCCATCGATTCTACCTATTCCTGGGTCTCGTGGACTGGTTTCCAGACGGGCGTTCCATGGGTGGCGAGAGTTGAGAGCAGGGTTCGAAGTAGTGCCAAGATCATGTCGGCCAATGATGAGCGAGGTCGGGCCTAAGTTCAATGAGCTCAGGCGGTACGGAATAAATAGAAACATTTCCACGAAGGACGCCCGGCTGTGCATTACTCCGGACTCGTCTTTCACCTCGCCAGCTAAGATGCCTACCAAAATATTGATTGTCTTGAAAATAAGTGGTCACAAGAATATCCTGGTTGCATAAGCATTACAGAAGCTTAATTTTGGAGCGTCTGTAACTTCAAAAAGTCGATGACTAATGGTGTGTCCGCTCAGGAGGAAGCTATCCGCAATCAGGGCATAGCCTTATTCACCTTTCTAAAGGAACTGACTCAATTGCGGACTAGAACGATTCGCGACATTGACCAGTATGATGAGATTCTCTGGTTTAGCGAGAT
This sequence comes from Acidobacteria bacterium AH-259-O06, assembly GCA_027717865.1. Lineage (GTDB taxonomy): Bacteria > Acidobacteriota > UBA6911 > RPQK01 > JADFOI01 > JALLOL01. The sequence continues at coordinate 14,382 of JALLOM010000005.1, forward strand.
CCCTCGAGAACCCCAGTGCCACTGTTCAACTTGGTATAAAGGTGCCGAGGGGGGAACTTCTGATGCTTGGCTAGAAGTTCACAAACCTGAGTTGAGACCACCTCCGGATCCCGGGACTGAACTCTCGCCGTGGCTCGTCATGGGTCAGATTGAAGATTCCTCTGGGGATTTCCCTGAACTTCGCTCTGAGATCTCGGTCGAAAATGAGATTGGCGAGGAGAGGCAATTTGAACGGAGACGCATCGAGGAATATCCACAGATAAAGGAACTTTGGGAAAGCTATATTGAGAGTGCCTGGTGGCCGTGGGCGGAGGTTGATCGGCGACTACAAGCCGTGCAGCGGGTTTATACAAGGTTGTTTTCCATCTATCAAAAACAGCAGCGGCTAGGCGAGCAGTACGAAGTAGTGCTTGGACTAGGTCTCCTCTCCTGGAAGACATCAGAAGGACACCATATCAGGCGACACATCGTTACAGCCCAGACAGACCTACAGTTCGAATTGTCTCGCGGAATAATAAGCGTGGGTCCTGCTGGAGAGGGAGCTAACCTGGCCTTGGAACAGGATATGCTTGATCCAAAGTTTCGTCCCGATGTCAACGAACTCAACGCATTCGAAGGCCAGTTAAAAGAGATTGGTGACGATATTTGGAATGGGGTGAACCTCGAGTCCCTACTTTCCAGTTGGATTCACGCAGTATCTCCAAGTGGTACTTTCGAGGACAGTTTGCTAGCGTCGCCAGGCGTCGCGGAAGAGCCCAGGCTTCATTGGGCACCTGCGATCCTGCTTCGTAAGCGCTCAGAGCGTTCCTTCCTGAAGGCATTCGAAGAAATTCTCAGGCAGTTAGAGAGCGACACGCCTGTGCCGAATGGGGTTGCCCAGTTCGTAAGTGTGACGTCTGATTCGGAGGGGACTCAGAATAGCTTGGGGACTTCGCAACAGAACGGAGATTCCGGCGAGCTGTATTTCCCTCTAGAGTCGAACGAGGCACAGAGGCAAATCATTGAACGTCTCCAAAGTCACCAAGGAGTGTTGGTTCAGGGACCACCAGGCACTGGAAAGTCCCACACCATTGTAAATCTTGTCTGCCACCTGCTGGCTACTGGCCAGCGAGTCCTGGTAACTAGCCACACTGCGAGAGCCCTCCGTGTGCTCCGCCACTACATTCAAGAAAAAGTGCCGGCTATCGCTCCTTTGGCGGTTGTGGTGCTGGGAGACGATCGGGAAAGTTTGCAAGCCATGGAAGAATCAGTCCAGGGTATCACCGATCGCCATAATTACTGGGAGCCAACCGAAAGTGACAAGTTGATTGTCCGCTTAGAAGAGGAGCTCGATACAACACGGCGAGATGAAGCATCAGTGTTAGGAAATCTGCGGAGTATCCGAGAGGCCGAAACTTATGTCCACCCGCGTATTTTTGAAAACTACGAAGGGACACTTCAACGAATCGCAACAAGGCTTCATGGTGACTCCGATAAATATAGCTGGTTCACCGACACACTTTCAGATGATGCTGAACTCCCCCTCCGACCAGCCGAGTTGTCAGAGCTTCTATCGCTGCTGCGTGATGGCGAACTTGCTAGTGATCGCTTGCACGATGATGTCATCGATCCGGAGAATCTAGAGCCTCCAGAGACGGTGACTCAGCTTATAAGAGACGAAACAGAAATGCGGAGAAAGTTTGATGCTGCCGAGTCAGCCCGAAATCATCCAGGCTATCCCGGGCTTAGGAAGGCGAGTTCTGAGGTTAGACAGAATCTGTCTAAGAAACTTCTGGCTTTGGTTCACAACTCTGACCGTGTAACCAGGCATATCCAACCATGGACCAAAAAGGCAGTCACAGAGATTCTGGGGGATCGCGATAGAGCCTGGCGACACCTGTTCGAGACTACGAAAGCCGCAACTGCGAAGATCGGTGACCGAGCTCGCTGGGTTGACTCAACTACGGTCACTGGTCTAGAAAAGCGCGATTATTCAATCGTAAGAGCGGACGCACAAGCCCTCCTCACGCATCTAGAGCGAGGTGGAAGGTGGGGCTTTGGGCCTTTCAGGCCGAATCCAGTCAAGAACGGACTTTATCTGATAAAGGGAATACGTTTGGATGGCCAGTTGTGTAACAAGCTGCACTTACTCCAAGAGTTGGTTCACTGGTTAGTTGCTAGGCAACAAATCATAATATTACAGAAAATCTGGAAACCATATACTGAGGTCCCGCAAGGGACGGTTTCTGACCAAGTTGCCCACTATGAGGATATGTGTGAACCGCTGGAAGAGGCTATCTCCCTCCATTCAGAGAAGAAAGAAATTCAGGAACTGATCCCGGGTATCCCAGGATTATCTGAGCCGACTTGGCATGAACTCGAGAGTCTGCAATCTTTGCTGGCAGCATCAAAGGCGGTAGATCTCGAGCTGGATCTTTTGGAGGCGACTCGCCAACTTGATGAAGTGGCGGAGACTTACGAGTCTCTTTTTGATCTGGCTAGTAGTGTTGAGGTGAGATGCTTAGTCGATGCTGTGCGCGGACGGGACGGGGGAACCTACGCCCAACAATATTCCTCTATTACCAAGAGACATACTGCGCGATTGTCTAGGTTGCGACGTGACGACCTCTTGACTCGATTGGCATCGGGTGCTCCCCTCCTTGCAAAGGCCGTCTCAGAAACCCCAGAGGAGGTCGTGTGGGATGAGCGCATCGAAAACTTGAATCTAGCTTGGAATTGGTCCAAGGCAGTACGGTGGATAAATCGCATGTGTGACTCTCAAGCCGAGGAGCAACTCCGTCTGCAACTGGATGAAGCTCGAAATCGGGCCCAAAAACGGCTCGGGGAAATTTCTTCCGTCAAGGCATGGGGCTATTGCTTCGCAGCCATGACGGAACACCAACGCCAGCATCTAATCGCTTGGTCTAAAGCAATGAAAAGCCTTGGTAAAGGAACCGGGAAGTATGCACCGATGCACCGTCGAGCCGCAAGAGAGCACATGGCGGAGTGCCGCACAGCAATTCCCGCATGGATTATGCCCTTGTATCGTGTGGCTGAGACAATGCGGCCTGGAAAAGACTTGTTCGACGTCGCTATCATTGATGAGGCGAGTCAATCTGGACCTGAAGCTTTGCTCCTCACATATCTAGCGAAAACAATTGTAGTGGTAGGCGATGACAAGCAAATCGCTCCGGAGTTTGTTGGAATCGATCGCGAAGATGTTAACCAATTGAGATTACAGCACATCAGCACATTACCTCATAATGATCAATATGGTGTCGATAATAGTTTCTTTGATCTGGCAGAGATTCGTTATCAGGGTCGAATCCGACTTCGTGAGCACTTCCGATGCATGCCTGAAATCATCCAGTTCTCAAATAACCTATGCTATAAGACCCAGCCGTTAATCCCCTTGAAACAATATGGTCTAGCTCATCTAGAACCGGTCGTTGGCACCCGGCACGTTTCAGACGGATACTTAAAGGGTGTCAGGAATCGCGTCAACCCTCCAGAAGCAAACGCTATTGTGGCTGCGATCATTGAGTTATGTGGAAACCCGGCTTATCGCGACAAAACTGTCGGTGTCATTAGCCTTCTAGGGTACTCTCAGGCTCAGCTCATCGAAAGAACCCTGCTTGAGCGGTTGGGTCCGGAAACAATGGAACGACGACAAATCGTTTGTGGTGACGCCTATGCATTTCAAGGGGACGAGCGGGACGTAGTTTTCCTGAGCTTAGTAAGTGCACCAGTGGAGGGCAGGAGAATCAGAACTCTGGCAAGTGCTCGAGACGAACGCCGTTTTAACGTAGCTGCCAGTAGAGCCCGTGACCAGCTGTGGCTATTCCACACAGCAACTCTAAACGATTTGAGTCCCAATTGCCTTCGCTACAAACTTTTGGAGTATTGTCAAAATCCTACTGTCCAAACAACAAGTCTTGCAGGTGTCTCGATGAAAGACCTTCGGCGCCTCGCTGCTTACAGTGACCGCCGACAAACTCCTCAGCCTGATCCATTCGATTCATGGTTTGAGGTTGATGTGTTTCTCAAAATCGTGGACCGTGGATATCGAGTGATTCCACAATATTCCATTGCGAACAAATGGATTGATCTTCTAGTTGAGGGGATGGATGGGCGGATTGCAGTGGAATGCGATGGGGACCACTGGCACGGACCTGAGGAATACGAAAAGGACACGGGTCGGGAGCGAATGCTTAGACGATGTGGTTTGGTTTTTTGGCGAATAAGAGAAAGTGTTTTCAGACTCGATCCTGACAAGGCGATGGAGAGTCTTTGGGAAAAGCTGGAACGCTATAAAATCTTTCCGAAGGGTCATGTGGCTACAGGTGTAGGAGAAGATGGCAAGAAAACGGGCGACTTTGCTAATGATACTGACACCACTGCGCGGTCGGAGACAGTGGAAGGCCAGTTGAATCTTGCCAGAAGCGGTGAACAACCGGCCAAGTTAAGACCAACTATCTCAGAGGAAGCTGACGAACAGTTGCCTGAATCTATAACGGGAATGGAGTCAGAGAGAGCTATTGGTTTATTGCATCCCTATCGAAATTGGAATGCTCATCCTCTTGAAGATCCTCGGCAGGGACCCCCGCCTTCTCTTATTCCGGGACTTCTTGAGATCATCGCTGAGGAAGGGCCAATGTTTGCCTACAGGGCCTTTCAACTCTATGCGCGGGCCGCCGGAATCCTACGGATCCAGAAACCGCTCAAAACTCGATTCGAACAAGCATTGACTGAGGCAATTCGCCGCGGAGATGTGCTAGACCGCGAAGAAATTGGAAAAACGATCGTTCGGAGGGCTGAAACCCCAGCGGTGGTGCTCAGAGAGCGAGGTGATCGAACCTTTCAAGAAATCCCTCCATTTGAAATTCTGAAGTTAATGGGTGAACTCGAAAAATCAAACCCTGAATTGGACAAGAAGAGGCTATTTAGACAGGTGTGTGAACATCTAAGTATTCGTCGACTTACAAAAGGGATACACCAAAGTTTTTCGGAAATCTATCATGAATTTGAAGTGAATTCCGGCCGTTCCACCGAACGAGAAGATTCAATAGAAGGCATTGAAAACAATACTAAATTTGAGTTAGTTCAATCTCCGACAGGAGATACAGTAAGGAACGAATCTCCCTCTGTTGAGCTTCAGCCATATGTAGAGTGGGAGTCACATCCTTTGCCTGATCCTCGAGACTCAATTAGCAGCGACATTATTAGTGGTCTTGTTGAGATTATTGCTGCCGAAGGTCCAATGTTAGCCTACAGGGTCTTTCAGTTGTACGGAAAGGCTGCTGGGATACAGAGAGTGAGAGAATCTCTTCGGATCCGGTTTGAGGAAAGCTTAGCAAGAGCTATAAAGATTGGATTGATTGAGGAAGAAACGGAAGGTGGCAAGCAGGTAGTCCGTAAAGCAGGTGCACCCAAGGTCATCTGGCGAAGAAGGGCCAGCAGACGGTTCCATGAAATTCCACAGAGTGAGATCACAGAACTATTAAAGACAATCCGAGAGATCAACTCAACTTGGGATCGTGAGACTTTATACAGAGAGGTGATTAGATATCTGGAAATTGGACGTTTGACGGCAAGTGTTCGTAGTACTCTAGACAGGATATGTTCGGACATAGAGATGGAAGAGAAAAATAGTGAAGAGCGTTAAAGAGTAATCTTGTGCCATTTTCCAACGCCTCTCCTTGGTCTCGAATACTTTCATGAATACTTAGATTAGGTATTCCGCAAAAGGAGCAAACGCGGAGAGGCTTCACGGGCTAAACCCCACATGATTAAAAGTGTAGTCAATAGCGTAATGAAATGAGCGGGCAGATGTGGGTCTGCGAGGTCGAAAAGAAGGCCCCTACCGCGTGTTTTTTGGAACCAATATGGAACCAATTCCTAGAAACCCGCTGAGCGGCTTGGCAAAATATAACTGTACAGGATTGATTGTATTGGTGGAGACGATGGGATTCGAACCCACGACCTCCTGAGTGCGATTCAGGCGCTCTTCCGAACTGAGCTACGTCCCCACACTTTTGTTTTCAACGGCTTGCGGCAATTCTGTAACTTCGGGATTTTCGGGTGTAGTGAATAGCGTAGTGAATTGAATCGATTCAATTGACTTCACTTTGTGCTCATCGGCGGGGTTGGCATAGCGTTTAACCATGTCCAGCCGCTTCCATCCTCCAAGTTCCATTACCGTGATCAGATCCACTTTTCCTTCTGTAACCAGGCGTGTGGCGAACGTGTGCCGCAAGTCGTGAATCTTTAAGTTGGAGATTTTAGCACGTTCGCAGGCCGTTTCAAACATGGTGCGGATGTCCTTCAGGCGGCTTGTAGGGTCGTGCTTTTTGGTGAACACCCACTCACACCTGCTTCGGGCCATTTGAGCCTTGAGCGGCTGAATCAGCTCCTTTCGCAAAGGTATGGTGTATTCCATTTTATTCTTTGCCTGAGCTGACCTGGCGATCAAATAGCCGCCGGTCAGGTTGATGTCGCTCTTTTTCAGGTGGAGGATTTGTGATTTCACCCGCAAACCAACATAGATCCCGAGCAGGATGATTGTTCTGAGCCGCTCAGAAGCGACTGCTAGGAACTGTGTTTCTTCATCTCTGGACAGGGCACGCTTTCGCTGATTCTCTTCAAACCGTTCAAGCCCTATAGTGGGATTCACGCCCTCAAACTTTTTCTCTTTGATGCACCAATTGATCAGTCTGCTCAAACAGGCCATTTCCCGGTTAAAGCCGATCCGCGCCTTTTCGCGCTTGAGCCGGTACTTCTTGAGCAGGAATGGGTGAATTTTGCTGAGCATTTTCCCATTGAAGGATTTTTTGAGTTGAACAATGTTTTCACGGTAGGACTTGACGGTTTTAGGCCTGAGCTTGCCGATCTTGATCAGCTCTTCCATGGCAGCCAGAAACAGCTTGGCCGCGTCGTCAAATTTGATGTCCTTTTTCTTCCGTCCGATTCCGGCCTCGCCCTTCAGAATGGCCGCCCGTTTGACCTGAGCGATCTCACGGGCGACCGTCTTGTTGATATTGCGTCCCAGGCGTTCCTGGTAGCGTTGGCCATCATGCCGGAAGTCGAGGCACCAAGTCTTACCCCTCAGATAAATTCCATCTCCACGTCTAGCCATTTTTCCTCCTTTTTCTTTACAATCAGTCGAGATAGCCCAGCCTATATTCACCCCTCATGCCCGGCCCCTCAGCATCCAGGCCATGAGAAACACGGACGTTTCCCGCGAGGCCGTGGCCCCCTTTCAGGATGAGGTTGTCCATCGCCTCTGCGGCCCGCTGCATAACCTTCACGATATCGGTCTGCATTCATCCATCGGAGCAAGCCAGACGACCCGGAAGGCTGTTCTCTGGACACACGTCGAGACTGGTGCAAAGTGCATCTCATGAGCTGACACCGGTGTCAGAACCTCCCCTGGAGGTGTTGGGTGTCCTAAGCATCCTTCAGGCCCGCTTTCTCACCAAAAACAAAGCCCCCGCGTCCACTGGTGAATCCCTTCCAGGCTGTCACGCGAAGAAAGGCAGCAAAAGCGAGGGCGATTTCTATTTTGACATAGGGATCTGAGATTCACTAAGTCTCCTTCCTTCACGTGACACCTATCATGTTACACTCGACCCCCGACAATGGCAACAAAAATCCCCTCAAATGGTCCCTTCGCTGGAATAGTGGACGGCCATTTTGTCTAAAAGTGGAACATTTGTTCCAGCTTGCACACCCTCTTCCCGACTAAATTCTTTTGAATCAGTGGTTTCTTCTTCCCTTTTTTCATCAAGTGGAACATTTGTTCCAATATCGTTCTCGATTGTTGTATGACTCGTCCCCAAAATCTCTGCAATTCCTCTGGTACTCTCTCCATCCTCAGCAAGTTCACGTGCAGCTTGGCGACGTTCTGGAATGGACATTTTTATGAACTGGCCATGTTCTAGTTCCTGCTTAGCCTCGATTATCCGTCGTCCAGTCTCGATGATCGATTCAATGCTGGAGCGCCAAGATCTCAGTTTACTGAAGGAGATGGTACGGTTAACCGTACCCGTCGCACCGCCCGATTCCCCATCCAAGCACTGAAAGAGCTCCGTAGAATCCCGCTGGGCCTGTCTTCAAAAGCTGTTTGCACTGCCGAAATCCCGCAAATTCCCTTTTCGTCAAAATATGGCTCAGGTTTGCGAGAGAACTTCGCCGAGAATGGCGCTCATTGAACGAACGGCAAAAAGCAAGGGTAAGGGGTAGAGGCCGTTTCAATGCATTCAAGGTTAAAATCCTACCCAGGCTAGGCCTGCAAATCCGGTTGATCGGCGTGGCCCCGAATATCACCTGGGGTTTATAAGTCCCTTTCCTGCGCCGAATGCCACAACTTGCCGAATGATCATCGGGATGTCACCCAAGCCCCCTCCTAGCCTTTGGAACTCGTTGAAAATATTAAGAGCTTGCCTCCAAAGGGGCCAGGGGGCCCCAGGGGGAAGCATGGGTTGAAAGAATTTTAAAAGACCCTGCTTCCCCACCCCCGAAAGGAGGGTTCGGGAGTTGGGCCCCCGGCCTCATTCTTAGGCGACCCGGCGCAGGTCTAAACGCCGGGCCGCCCTCGCCATAGCAAAGGCCACCCTTATGGATGACACGTTTGCCCTGCGCCCTGGGCGGACACCACAGGGCGCGCGTTCCCCAACCCGGCCAAATTACGTGTTATGACTCACGTAGGGCGGGACCGCCCGCCCAGCCCGCCAGGGAAACTCAAAAAACTACGAAGCGAGACGTTCTCGCGCATATTCCAGCCAGAGCTGCGGTTCCCGCGTCACGGCTTCGCTGAAGCCCTCGGCCAGCGACTCGACTTCGCCAGTAGCCACCAGCTGCTGTGCGCGCTTTTCGATGCGCGCATAAGCCACGCCGCCTTCGAAAACCGGCTCCGGCTTCTCCTTCTTCACTCGCTCGCCCTCTGGGATCATCTTCGAGTGGGAGACAATCGGATCCCCTCTCTTGCTCAGAAGAAATTCACCCATAGTCTCCTCTTCGGACTCCTCGGCCTTCTTCAAGGCAGCCATCAGCTCCTGCCGATCCGAGAACCCGCTGCGCTTGATGCGCTTCAAAATTTCATCGTAATTCAATTTTTCACCTCCAATCTCGTCCAAAATTTCATAAGTTTCATTGATCGTTTCGTGGACCTCCTCGATCTGCTTTTTAACCTTTCCACTTTCGGTGAGCATCAGCCACAGTTGTTGACCGCGCTGTGTCGATCGAACGACTTCAGCTAGGGCTGCCTGTGGTGTCAGTTTGGCTCTCTGGCTGCCCGTGGCCTTCCATTTAGCGCGCTCGCTTTCAACGAATTTCACAAGGGCTTCCCAAAGGGCTTTCACGAGGCCCCCGGAATCCTCGAGATCCTCAGGCAGCTCCAGAGCGTTCGTACTCATGCCGCTGTTTCCCTTCGTGTTTGTGGCTTCTCATGCTCCTCGGCGGTTTCCTCGGGGGATAGAATTTCCGCCAAAGGCTTCACCTGGCCGTCGCGTAGAAAAGTACTTATATTTTCGAGGCCGGCGCCCTCGACGTGATCGAAATTCAACAGTCGCAGATGCATCACCAAATGTGCGCTTAAAGTCCTGCGCAGGCTCAGATACGGACGCCGCAACTTCACACCTCGAGTGTCCTCGATGAACTCGAGGATTTCGCCCATGGGGCGCGCCAGCGCCAGGGCTTTCTCGTATAGTTCCAAAAGCTCCACCACGATCCTGTCAATAGCCGGAGTGAGTGCAAGAATCTCCCTAAATCCGCGTTCGTACTGTTCACGTAGCTCGCGTTGGTGCGCCTCTGCTGACTCGTTTCGAAGTGTGTTTAATTTGCCTTCGCACTCAGTAACGGCGATTCGTAAGTCTTCACGCTCGCGACCGGCAAGAAACCAAGAATCATTTAGTTTCGCCAACTCTTTTTGGGCCTTCTCACTCCCAACTTTGGCCATTAGGACAATGTTTTTACGCTTCTGTTCAGCCTCGGCTTCAACTCGCTCCGCCTGCTCGAGGTCGGCTCGAAGTTTTTGTTGCTTCATTGTCCAGTCTTGGATGTTTTTCTTAATCGTTGCTGATTTTTGTATTCTCATTCCTTTCCCCTCTTCTGAATTGTCGCCTGCGGGCGACTTTTTCTCACTGTTCGTAACTCCTATCAAATGCTCCTGGCGAATCTCCTAAAAGCGACGATGTCGAAACTGACCGCACTCGGAATCGAGGCTCCGCTGCTGCAATTGCCCCAGCCGATCCGAAGCGCGTTTGCCGCATTGACCCGATAATCGGCCATGAACAATCCGGAAGCCAAAGCCGTTTTAGGGTGAACGATCACCAGATCACCACTGGCCAGGCTCAGGGCCGTTAGGCCGGTTGTATAGGATCTTTCCTCGATCGAGTTGGCGGCGACGCTTGAAGTTTCCGGATTGATCGTAACCCCGCTGCCAAGACGCATGCCGCTCGTGCCGAGGGAATCCAGGCCCAGATCACCAAACAGAACCAAGCCCATAGATAATCTATTAGGCATTTTAATTTTTCTCCTTTGCGGTTGTCTGTTGTTTTTTCATTCTTCTTCTTTTTTCGTCTCTTTGATTTTCATGAGTTCCATTAGTCTCCGCCCCCGAGTGTCCAGTCCGGCGCGTTGTGTACTTTCCAAGCAGGCACGTAAGGCGCAAGCGGGATGCTCAACCTAGCCGGATCATAGCCACCCTGCTGCTGGTTCGCCAGCACCAGCGCGCCGGCGGCGGCGTTAATCACATCATCCCGCCCACCGGGCCCGTGGTCGATTGAGTCTTTGCCGCTCCTGCTCGTCCGACGTTCCAGATTACACAACTGAGAAATCAGTCTTTTATGGTGCAGCAACTCGATTTGCTCGCTATTCAAGAGCGGTAAAAATGCTATATAAATTTCACTCTTCGTCTTTTCGCTGGTTCTGTACTCAACCCCATGAGATCTGAACTGCTCTCGCGGCCATTGCCCGGCGTATCTGTCGCCATGGATTGTGCTGATCCGATAGCGCTTGAGCAATTCGCAAAATTCAGAGACTACCTGCTTTGGCGAAAACGGCGGCACCCTCTCGCGCACACAGTCAAGGGCAAGCTTGCCATTCTCACGGTGTGCAATCCCCAGGGTCATACTGTCCTGGCTGCCTCCGCTTGGATCACAGAATCCGAAGTATCGGATGCTCTCCAGAGGCGGCAACTCACGCCGATCAGGGAGAACCACGGCCTCGACCGCCTCGCTGTTGACGAATGATTCAATATCCCGCCGAAACTCGGCCAGCCACTCGGCCCGGGCTGCCGATTCGTCCTCTTCCAGCGCCTTCTGAATGACCGACTCAGGCACCGTGGGATTCATGTCTCGCGTCTCGCCCTGCCAGACCAGAATTTCACCGTCCTTGCCGAAATAGTTTTTGTAGGCTTTCCAAAGTTCGCCACGCCGAGCGTATGGAGAGCTGAGAGCCAATAGCAGACTACCGGGAACTGTGGCCATACCGGGACGCAGAGCATTCAGGATTTCGGTGTCAGGATTCGCGGACTCCTCACTTCTCCAAAACGCTACTTCATCGAGCAGCGCAGCAATGATAGAGTAACCCCTTGTCGTCCTGTATGACGCCGTGTGGACCTCGATCACAATCCGGTTGTTCAGCTCGATTGACTCCTTCGTTTTGTTCGCGACCATGGCCGATAGCATGGGCACTCCGTCCAAAAAGCCAGAGACGTATCTGAGAATTACCCTCGCCTGCTTCCGATCCGCAGCAATCACCATAACGGTCCCGACCTCACCCGGCGCCAAGTGCTTCGAGTAGTCCTTAAAACAGGCCAAGAACACGGCCGTAAGCGCCGCTATGAGGCTTTTGCCGCCTCGCCTGCCCACTACCAGCCAGCCCTCGGAAACCGACGCCGGCGGCTTTTCTCGGCCGGTAAAGCGCTGGAGTGTCTCAAGGTCAGTCTTGCCCAGCTTCAACCCGAATAGCGCCTTGAGAAACACGCGCCAATTGCCCCAAGACTTACCCTTAAACCAGGACTTGAAGAGCGCCGGGTCGTTCATGGCGTCGATGATGGTGAGTGATTTAACAGTTTTCATTAGACTTCCAGTAATGCCCGGAGTTTGTTTGACAACTCGATACACTCTTCAGGAGTCACGCTCATTTGTTAATCCTCTTCGGGCCCGTATTCCCTTGCCAGGTAAGTCTGTAAGTCCTCAGCCGGCCGGGACCGCCTCTCCATGCCCAGCGTCACGAGACACCGCCGTTGCTCTGCGAGGAAAACCGAAAGCCTCGCTATTCCTGGTTGCAAATCCCACACATTATTCTGCTTGTTTACCTGAACAGCAGCCTCCGTTCTTAATAGGTAGTGCCATATCAGTAGCTCTGCCATTCGTGCCGATTTCCAATTGGCCACCATGAGCTTTTCCGCGCCGCTCATGTACGCTTCCCCGCCCTTATCAGAAATCAATTCGCCGGCCTCAAGGTCTGCCAGCGCCGCGACCCGCTCCAGGTAAGCCGGTAGTGGCTTCCCTACCTCTAACCTCTTCAATGCCGGCAGTGCGCTCTTAGCCCGGTTTAAATTCCCTGGCTGCCCTCCAGGCTTTCTCCTTGCGTTCGTCTCACTCACGACTCTGCTTTCTCCAAAATCCACTCAAAAACGACCTTTTTACGATTCATTCACCTACGCTATTCACTACACTCGTCTACCGCCTCACCCAAACCCTTATTCACACTGGCTTTCATAGACAAGGCGATTGTTTTCATATCATGTGCCTTATCACGTTCGTCCCTGGAGAATCGGTGGAGTGCAAGGCGTATTTCTGTGCGCCCCCACTTTTCAAAGTTGACGATAAGTTGACGAAGTTGACGATAAGACGACTTTCCTAGGTTGTTTCTACATTCCGTCTCTTCTTGAGAGCTAATAGGGAAAGTCATCATATCGTCCACTTTTCGGGGTTATCGTCAACTATTTTGAAGTTTGACTCGCTTGCGTGCAGCGTTGCCACCGGCAGCAGAAGTTTTTTCAAATCCCTTCTCTTCCAACTGGAATGCGAACTTCCGTGAAGTTACTGGCTCCTCTGTGCGTTCCTTGCACCACTGGCTGTAATCCTCGTAGAGTTTAGCGAACAACGTAACAGCCACAGCATCGCTTTCGCATCGTTCTTCAATCCATTGATGAAGAACATCCATCTCTTTACGGTACTCCTGAGTAGCTTCTGCGACGGCTTGGCAGTCCCCGAAACCTTCTCGTTGCCACTCAAGACAACCTTGCACGATCCATGTTAGAATCCCCGCTCGCTCCTGCCAGAGTTGCTCGTCTAAATCGTCAACTCTCCGGCCATTTTCCTTTGTAAAAACTGCGCAAAACGGAATGAGTGCGATGCGTCGCCACATTGCCAAACTGGTGTCTTCGACAATGGGGCGATGGTTGGTAGCTAACCACAATTTGTGCGTTGGCCAGAACTCGAAATAGTCGCGATTCATAAATCTGGCCTTAACGGGATCCCGGCCGGTGAGAGATTTCACCCGAGTGGCGTCCAGGCGCCGGTTCTCAGCGGTTTCAATGGCGGAACAGAATCGAGCCCCAAACAGGTCCGCCAGGATGGTGGGATGCGTGTCACCTCGTTTGTCTCGGCTGAGGAGCAGATCCGGAGCCACTGCCTGAGCGTAATCTCCCAAGACTCGACGTACAGTGGACAGCATGGTTGACTTCCCATTACTGCCTGTGCCCCAGCAGATGATGAGGTCGTCTTCACGGGTGTTGCCGGTAGCCGAGTAGCCGGTTCGCCTTTTCACATACCGAATGAGCGTCGCATCCCCAGGGAAAAGTTCCTGCTGGAATTTCATCCAGCGGGGGGCATCAGTTTCGGGACGATAAACAGTGCCGGCTAGCTTAGTGAAATATAGGTCTGGCGAATGGGGGGACAGTTCTCCAGTTCGCAGATCGACCACCCCATTTCCACAGTTCAAAAGCCAGGGATCGGTGTCAAAAATGCTAGGTTTGGCTAGAAGGTATCCCTTCGCCAAATCAATTACGTCCCGTAATCTCCGGCGACTCTGAATCTTCAGTGCCAACTTTGTGAGTTCTTTCCTTTGTGCCGCTTTTTTTAGTGCCTTTTGGGTGAAGAACTTGAAGAGCAGTTCCCCGGCGAGGCGACAGGTTTCATGCCCACCCAGATCCTTGGCCCATCGCTGACCGTCGTAGGTAAGCCACCCCCACTGGGGCACGAAAAGACAACGACCGATGAGCAGGTCGGCAAGTAGTTGCGCGTTTGCCAAGTCTGTGAAGGATTCGCCTACTTTAATTTGGGTTTGCGCCGATCTGATGTTTATCCCCACACTCTCTTGCGTCGCATCCGGGGTTGATCTCACGATCTCACGGAATTGGTCCCAAGTGCCGTCCTTCTCTGGTTCTAGAATCTTTTCCGTGTCCTGTTTCTCGGGGGGCTTCAACCCCGACGCTCTTAGCACGTTTTTGTAATCCTCAATGTCAGCCAATTCCGTTGTCACTGTTCGAAAACCTTCTTGGGGACTCCGGGGTATCCGTCATAGAATTTTTTGGACTGCTTCAACTTCGCCTCATATTTGTCCAGCTCATCCCAGATAGTCTTTTCCGTTACCTGAATTCGGCTCTGCTGCAAAACATATGCATGAAACTTGGTTAATTCCTCCATACGCTCTGCCATTTCATTGACCCTATCAAGCGCTTGATCCAACTGAACTGCCAGATTGATAACAAAACCCTCATCGACCTTATCCCTCATTTGCTCGCTCCAGATTCTCCACCGCCTCCTGAACCGAAACCCCTTCCAGCTGTTCCCACCACTCATCCAGTTCGTCTTTGGAAAAGTAGATCCTTGAACCTATCCGTCTGAACGGGACGGTTCTTCTATCCACGCAAGCTCGTAATGCCTTTTCGGTTTTATCTAGAAACCGCGCTGCTTTCTTGAGATCCATAAGCTCTGCCTGGTCGCTCATTTCGAATCGTCCCTGACATTCCTGAAGAGGTCAGATGCGGGCGCCTTCATAAGCTTCGCGATGAGTTCAGCTTCGGTTGCGGTGGGCTGGACCTTGCCGTTCCCTTTTCGATATTGTTTTTTGCCCGTGGCGAAACCCTCTTCGAGAGGTAGTCGATTACTAATTTTACGAGCTGGGGATCGTTGACGGCTACGATTGGGAGGGCAGAATCGACATCCTCGCCCTCAAGAAGTGTAACGTAGAAATTCGGCTTTTTGTGCATCACCCTCTTAAGGGCCGAAAAAACCGAAAAACGTATACAAGGGAAACTAGATTTTTTTGAGGTAGGTCAAATTGCGGTGGATTGCCTGCTTTTCACTGGATGGCCTAGTCCGATTTTCTCGGGCTCGTTCTTTACTCGTAAAGCCTTGCGCCCAGAGATTCATTCGCCGTCGATCCAATGGCTTTAGTTTTGAAAGCATCTCTCCGAAGAGAATTTTGCGCTCGGGGTCTTGGATGGTCGGATCTTCGACTTCTATTATTAGGCGATCATCATCTTGCGATGATACTTTGTCGCGCCAAAAGCCTTCCTCAGAGAAGTAAAAATTCTCGTGCCCATTTGGGCATATCCCTTCTTGGCAGGGTTGCCTGCAGAGATTGCATTTGAGCTTGGAATCCTTGCGTGCCCGCTTATCCAGAAGCAATTTAAAGTATCGCACAACTTCCGGCCACAGCCATTTGTGAAAGTCTGCGACATTCAAATCTAGAGCATCACCCGAATTCTCCAAGGCCATTTTTACCGCATTCATCGGGCAGAATTCTGTGACATACCTGACCAGGCTCAGATTGGCCCATAGGGGGTTTCCGGTCAGTGTTGTTTCATACCTTCTAAGATTTCGTACCGCATCGCGCACCTCTGCGCTCTCGTGGGCACGGCGATTGTTGATAATGTATGGAATGCCTATTTTTCGTTGAATTTCTGGCCGAGTAATCAATGTCACGATGTAAGGATCATCATCGGGGCGCAGCGTACCCTCGTGTATCATTAGCCCCATTGGGGAGCCGGTAGGCCAAGAGATTTCTGGAGTTTGAAGTACGACGGGATTGAGCTCACACCCTCCAGAGTAAACTACCCGAAGATCGGGCAGAACCTCGGAATAGTGGCGCGGGCTTCTGCTAAGCAGTCGCTCGTGCTCAAAATCCTGAGGTGTAATGATGGTTGCCATCAGCCTCCCACGCTGCCCCCACATTTAAAGGCCCAGCCGGGCGTGCTTCCCGCCTTATCAGGTTGGTGCTTTACTTTTTTCTTGCCCTCTTCTTCGACGATTTCTTCTTTGGCAATCTCTTTCCCTCTGGATTAACCTTGCTCGCGTCAACTACCAAAGAGTTCTCCGATTTAAACCGTTGAAGTCCCACCTTGACAACAGGAACCACAGCTGCTGGCAACAAATCGTCGTCCGTAGAACCAATATTTGCAGCTCTGATTCCAAATTCCATGTAAATACCCCAGAGGCCGTCATGGATATCTAATTTCCTTACCAGGGCTTCAGCAACCTCCTTATAGCTAAAAATATATTGTTTTATCTCAGCCATGTTCCACATCCTCTCGACAAGAAAGGTGTAGCTTCCCCATATGCCTCCCCTTGCACTCCACCAACACCTCCCACCAGTTCGAATGCTTCCACATTTGGTTCTCCTGCTATTTCTTCCCAGTGAAGCTCGTTTGATTGCAACCGCACCTGATTTGTTGGAGGTTGCGGAGATGCTAGCGGTAGGCCCTCAAGTTGTTGCCCAGTACCGTAAGTTAAAGCGAAAACCTGTGAAAAAAGTTTCTGTTGATAAAGGACTTGAAAGTTGGCAAGCATTCTGAATGTTTCGCTCGCTTGTTGTTCAAGTTCCTGTAGAAAATCGTAGGAACCAGCTCTGGTCGCAATACTAGTTACTATGAATTGATTCAAACTTACACCGTCACGCTGTGCCATCTTCACCGCCTGCTTGTGAAGACTCTTTGGAAGGCGCAAGGCGACCCGCCCAGAGTAACCATCCGATGAAAATGGTGCAGGAATTTTGAGCTCTTGTTCCAAAGCCGACTTTACCCAATTAAAAGCCGCCTCTTCTAAATTACAATAGGCCTCTTCGCAGGCATTTCCTTCAGAAAAACACCCACGGAATTCGAGAATCTCCGCTGTGTAGCCACCGCGTTCATCAGGTCTTAAGACTCTGGAATATGGAAGTTGGAGAATGCTTTTTACCTTTTCATCGGACGCTTTCATTTTTTATTTGTCCTCCAAGTTGAAAAGTTCTTCTTCCCAAGTTAACACGTCGTCATCGAAAACATCGCAAATGCTGTGAACCGTTCCTTTTTTCAAGACTCCATGATGGGGTATGCTCAAAGGAATCCAGCCTTTCTCCTCGTTCACAAACGTGGGTTCTTTCCCCTTCGAATCATCTCTCTTCCGCCCTAGTTTCGTTGCAATACTCACAAGCTTACGATGATGAATGTTTCCAGCACCCTGCCGTGCCTGCGCTATCTGTTTCTTGATCTTCTCCAGCTTCTTCGAGGTCATGATAGCGTATATGATATCATGACGTCAAGAGTGTTTGTCAGTTTCGCATGGGCGAGCAATTCTGGCGTGTAGTGAATAGCGTAGTGAAATGCACGGGGAAAACAGGGGAATTGTGGGGAACTGTGGGGAAAGCCTCGACTGGCTCAAATCCTTACCAATCAAGGCTTTCCCTTTGCTTTCAGGCAGTTAGAAAAAGGTCCGAAAACTGAGTGCGATTCAGGCGCTCTTCCGAACTGAGCTACGTCCCCACTGGAGAAGCTTGATTTTACCACTTGCAAGCACAGGGACAAAGAAGGACAAAGAAGGGCAGCCGTGAGGGGAAATCCGGCGCGATTTTTTAAACCTGCTCGCTCTGTGCGGCAGAACCGGATCCTGCGCTCTGAGGTGGAACACATCTCACGATTGATGTGCTGTCGATCGGGACCATGCCATGCCAAGACTCATAAGCAGCAGAGAGAGCAGGATGCCTAATGCAGTTGGAGAGAAAATCCAAATTCCGCTTCCTGCCGTGATCACGTGTACAACCGCGGTAGCGATCACAGAGATGATTATGACCGCTAAGCAAGAGCCTCCTGGGCCGCAAGAGTAAAGTCCGAATACGACCGGCGCAAAAAAGGTTACCGAAATCAGGCTATAGAAAATCGTTAGAGCCGAGATCACGGAAGGAAGGACGATGGCGAGTGCTACCGCCAGAACGCCGGCAACTGCCGATGTGTAGCGGCTGATGCGTAGAAGCTGCTGCTCATCTAACTCCGGCCGTATGAATGTTTGGTAAAGGTCCCTACTCAAGGAGGTGGAAAGCATGAACAAGACTGCATCGGCTGAGCTGATCTCGGCGGAGAAGACGCCAGCTAGAAGCAGTGCTCCTAACCAGAGGGGAAGCAGCTCGGTCATGACATAGGGTAGAGCCAATTCCGGGTTCCCAAGATTGGGGAATACAGCGGCCGCTGACATTCCCAGAAGAACAGGGAAAAAAGCGTAAATGAACAGTACCCCGGCGTTGGCACCCACCCCAATTCGCACGGCCCGGGTGCTGCGGGCTCCGTAAACTTTTTGCAGCAGCCCCGGGGACACAATGAAGGCGGGGACAAGCAGCACCAGGTAAGCCAAGATTCCTTCTAAACCGATACCGGTCATGTTGAAATAAGACTGGCTGTAGGCCTCCTGCTCAAGGATGCTGCGGCGGAGAGCACTCCAGCCACCCACATTGGAAAGAGCCAGAGGCACTGCCAGGAGAAAGGCCGACGCCTTGACCAGCAGTTGAACCAGATTGATCCATACGGTCCCTTTTAGGCCGCCGGCCGAGAAATACACAACCACGACCAATCCTCCCAGCAAGCAGCCCACTGACTTGGTGGTTCCAACCACGACCCCCAGGATCCAGGCGACAGCAATTAGCTGGCCGGCCAGGATGGCCAGCGTCCCAGCCCAAAGGAGCAAGGCGGAGAGTGCCCGAACAGCCCGGTTGTAGCGAAACTCCAGAAAGTCTCCAACCGTCAGAAATTGCC